>NZ_JBFRBC010000002.1:0-2952 GCF_040932045.1 Microbulbifer sp. TYP-18 | reverse complement strand
CATGTCTTTGGTGTCCTTCAAGATGCCGATGTGATCAACATTCAAGTGGATGAAGTTTCTCTGGACAGTACGATCATTCAAGTCCATCCAGACGGCACAGGCGCATTAAAAAAAACGGCCCACAAGCCATTGGAAAATCAAGAGGTGGATGGTCAACTAAGATTCACATGGTAGCGGCAGATGACCGCACTGCGCTGACCTTTTCCTTGTCCCCCGGTCAATCTGGCGATGCGCCAGAGGGCCGTAAATTGCTGAAGAGGCTAGAAAACTCAGGCCAACCTTCCATGAAGTCCGAGCATTGGCTTCACATCTACTGAAGAAGTCAGGTCACAGCCCGGAGGCTATTNGGAAGGTGCCAGCGTCATCATGGATAAGGCCTACGAAGGAAATGACACTCGACAACTCGTTTTGGATTTAGGTATGACGCCTGTCGTACCTCCGAAGGTCAATCGACTGACACCTTGGGAGTACGACAAAGAGATGTATAAAAAGCGAAATGAAGTAAAGCGTCTGTTTCGCCGCTTGAAAGGTTTCCGAAGAATATTTAGTCGATTTGACAAATTGGATGTCGTTTTTAAGTTCTTCATCAACTTTTCACTGATCGCTGACCGGCTAATTAGTGTTAACAGGCCCTAGGAGATCTTAAAAATGGTATGTCAAATCAATATCTAGATTTCTGGGCTAAAAGACCGTTACCAGATTATCCTCAGATACCGGATATTCCTGTGACAGTCATTGCATCAATAAAAAAGTATGAGAAGCCTCCATTACTATTTTTTACCGATGAGGCCAGAAGAATGTGGGGGCAATTGCATTTCAACTGGGTAAACTCATTTCCTCAAGGAAAGGCCGTGTTAACTGAAAAAAGTTACCATTACCCACAAAACGATGAGCCAGAGATGGTTGTGCTAGAAATAATCGACCTGTTGGAGCGGGTCAAACGCTAATAAGGCCAGCCAGGGGGCTAAAAAAACCCCGCTTCGTTCTGGTTTTTCGACCCCTGTTGAGAGCGTCATGTGTAGTAGCAATTCAACACCGCAATATACTTATAAAAGGCAAGAAAATATGGTTTGTTTGGGTAAATTGAGTGATGCTGAGTTTAAGCAAATGCTTGAGCTGCTAAAACGTTATGTAGAGAACGATATGGATCAATGGGAGCTTTGGAAATTTGATTCTAATTTTTCAAAAATATACGTAAACGTTTCAATGAAACCAGTCCATCCTAGCACTGAAGAGGCATATGTGGATATGAACAATTTCTTTGGGTGCTAATCCAGCACATAGGTGAATTTACAATGCTGATAGTTAAGCTCGGAGTACACAACAAATAAGGATATATTGCGCTTGCTACAATATTTGACACGTGAATAAACCGATCATTGAGTGGTTTTTTTATACTTGGAGATAGATATGAGCTTTACTGGTATCGGGGTGGAGCAGAAAGGGGCTCATGGCGGCCGATTCTTACACCTGGATGACCTTGATCCCGTACCGGGTGAGCGGGCCCGGGCTAATGTGTGGAGCTACTAGCTGCATCGCTGAGCTGTATAAAATTTAGCCATTGGCCTGATTTGATGATTATTACGTCGGGGAGTCGCTACACAATTGCTTACGGGGTAGGAATCAGGATAATAGTGGTCATGGAGATCACTATTTAAGGGTTAAGTGCAACTAATAACACCAAAATTTGAAATTCATGAAATATAAAATCATCCCCCTTATTTGCTTTTTTTTAACCTTTCCAGGCTGTTCGAGTAATGTTGGAAGCTATATTGTGCCTGGCGCATCTATTGATAGTAGCTTGGTTTATAAAATAGTACCTGATCAATTTGATCAGAGGGGTCTAGGTCAAATAATCCAACGTCAACTACAAGAACAGGGATTTAATATACTGCTAGACACATTAGGGGCTATTGATAATTATGATATAAAGATTGTTTATGGTGGTCAGTGGCAGCAGGATATAACATGGTATTTATTAAATGTTGATATCCGTTTTTATGAGAAGGAATCGGGCTTGTTATTAGCTTCAGCTTATTCATATCGAACATCTTTGGTAAGGAAGAAACCCGAAGAGATTATTAATGAGGCAATCTCTAAACTACTTACTTCAAAACAAAAGGACGAGAAATGATCAAAAACATATTAATAATATTTATAGCTACATTGCTAACAGCTTGCATCTCAAACCCTCCCGTTCTAGTACCCGACTCATTAAAGAATGATTCCATTTCTGCTATTGGTATGACCTGTAATAGTCCCTACAAGCTAGAACAAGATTGCTCTAGCCTGTCAGGTCCAACAAAGAAGGTTTTTATATCTGGTGTAGAAATGAAGGTGGCTGGAACGAGTGATGGCAAAGTTATAGTTATGTTTGGAGCAAGTTCAATCAGCCCAAATATGCAAGAAATCAACACCAGTTATGAGTTGATAAAGCGTGAGTTAGTTAGCAATGAAGTGGATATTTTGAAAGTGACGCCTGTTATTTCTTCAAATATTCTTTTTGGATATGCTATAGAAACAGATAAGTCTGCCTACAGCTTCATTTCTAAGGAAGATCGTTAGTTGGAGCACTTAATTGGGTAAAGGCGGGTTTCTAGCCCGCCCTTCCAACATCACTTTACAGGATCGTTACTCGTCCTCTATTTTTGGGGGACATACTCATAAAAATTGGGTAACACCAGATCCATGCAACTAGCTTTTTTGATGCGAATTGTAGGTAAACGGTGCAGAATTGCTTCCAGGGCAGTAATCGGGATAATAGTGGTCATGGTGATCAGTATATAAATGTTAGCTTATTTATGAAATTTGGAGCACCTATTGGAAAAAAGGAATTTACTGTTAGGGAACCTCTGAAAAACTGCTCCAGTCTGGCATAATTTACCCCATTTCCAACATACACAGATTCAATCATGAGCCAACTGACCTTCGCTGAAGCCGAATACACTATCA
>NZ_JBFRBC010000019.1:0-74173 GCF_040932045.1 Microbulbifer sp. TYP-18 | reverse complement strand
TCGTCTTGTTAAACAGCTCAGTTGAGCGCCAGGCTCTAACTGCGGGACGCGTATTCTACACATCCGGGCCACCGAAACAAGTACTTAAACGCACTTCTTCAACAACCCAACGGCCTCTCTGCGAGGCCAAAACAGGTTCAAAAGACAAAGCTCCTGATGCCTGCGGGAGGTGTGCATCTACACTCCTCCTCTTTATTTGACAGCCTTTTTACTGAAAAATTTTCTCAACAAAATCAATCAGTTGGAGCCGTCAATCGCCACTTCTCAAGCAGCGAGGGCGCGAACTATACGCACTCAGACTTAACCGCGCAAGCACTTTGATGACAAAACGGTGAAAAAGATTGTCATCGGGACCGAGCGGTCAAAAAACCATCAATTCGGACGAAAAAACAGGTGGTATTTCTTCTTGCCCAGGCGGACCACAAAGTAGTCATCATGCAGGGCCCTGCCGTCACTGAACACTCCAGCCGGGTCGCCATTGCTGTCCATGCCGATTGCCGCGCCATTGACCAGCACGGCACTGCGCCCCAGGGCATCCTTGACCGGTTTACCGGAAGGCGCCATGCCCGCATCCACCAGCAGGCTGATCAGGCTCTGTCCATCAAAGTCCGCGGGCAGCGCCGAGGAGGGAAGGCCATCGAGGCGCAGCTGCTCCAGGTCACCGGGAGACAGTGCATCGATATCACCGGAAAACAGCGCGGCAGAGATACGCTTGGCGGCGGCCAACCCTTCTTCACCGTGTACCAGCTGGGTAACCTCACGCGCCAGAATCCCCTGGGCTTGGGGCCGGCCGGCACCTTCTCGGTCGGCGGCTTCGATGGCAGCAATCTCATCGACACTGAGGAAGGTGAAGTAGCGCAGAAACCTGTAGACGTCGGCATCGGCGGTATTCAGCCAGAACTGGTAAAAGGCATAGGGGCTGGTGCGTCCGGGGTCGAGCCAGATGGTTCCGCTCTCGGTTTTCCCAAATTTGGTGCCATCCGCCTTGGTCACCAGGGGCAGGGTCAGGCCAAACACCTTGGCGCGATGCTGGCGGCGGGTCAGATCGACGCCACCGGTGATGTTGCCCCACTGGTCCGAGCCGCCGATCTGCAGGGTGCAGGCGTGGCGCCGGAAGAGTTCGGAAAAGTCCATCGACTGCAACAGCATATAGGAGAACTCAGTGAAGGAGATGCCTTCACCCTCGCGCTGAATACGCTGTTTTACGGACTCCTTGTTGATCATGTTGTTGACGGAGAAATGTTTTCCTATGTCCCGCAGGAAATCGAGCACGCTGAGATCCTGGGTCCAGTCGAGATTATTGGCGACGACGGCACTGTTTTCACCACATTCGAAGTCGATGAACCCGGATACCTGGGTACGGATTTTCTCCACCCAGCCGGCAACCACTTCCGGGGTGTTCAAACTGCGCTCCTGCGCTTTGAAAGAGGGGTCGCCGATCAGACCTGTGGCTCCACCGACCAGCGCGATGGGTTTGTGACCCGCCGCCTGAAACCTCTTCAGCGTCAGCAGGGGGACTAAACTGCCTATATGAAGGGAATCCGCGGTGGGGTCGAAGCCACAATACAGGGTTCGGCTCTCCGACAAGTGCTGCGCCAACTCACCGTCACCAGTCGCCTGATTGATCAATTCGCGACGGTTCAGGTCTTCCAGCAGTGTCATGTCGACCCCAGCCATACTTTCCTCTCATTACCCGAATGTGAAACCACCGCCGGCCGGCGGCAAAATGCGCTGCAACATTACCGAAGTTTGCAGTAAATACAAGCGCGCGACGGGCGCCGTCACCAGCAGCAAAGCTGTGCGGGAAGGAACCTGCTATGAAAACACCGGTCAATTATTCCGTGAATCGCGGCAGAAATTTTGCTATAAAGCCGCTTCGATGTTTGTTTTTTAGACACTTCAAACTGAAATCTCCGATAAAAAACAACAGCAGCGTCACCGTATAAGTCCATGCAGAATCATCGCAAATCGACACAGCAACGTTTGCCGGCTGCCGTGCGCCGGTATTTCCCCCGTACCCATGCCCTGACAGCCGGATTGGCCGGCTGCGCCCTGGTCCTGGCAGTGGCCCTCTCCACCCCCGAGGTACAGGCAAAACGCCACTCTCTCCCGGTGAATTTGCCGGCGACGGAGCAGCCGCCGGAACTGGGGCAGGCCCCCTCCTCCAGGCAGGCAGCAGAGGAGGCACCACCACAGAATCTGAGCGCCAGGACACTGCAAATCCGCAGTGGCGACACCCTGTCGGACCTGTTCCAGCGCGCGGATGTGGAAATAGCGCAAATGTACGAGCTTCTGGGCAGCAATCCCGAGGCCAAGCATCTGGCCCGGCTGACCCCGGGGGAAGAGCTGACCTTCCACACCAACAGCGACGGACAGCTGCAAAGCCTGGAGCTGCATAGGGATCGCCTGAACCTGGTGGAATTTACCCGCGACAATGCGGGTATTTACCAGTATGCGCTGCACCAGCGCCAGCCGGACAACTATACCGCCTACCGGCACGGGGAGATTGAAAGCTCGCTGTTTGTCGCCGGAAGTGCAGCCGGTCTGAGCCAGAACCTGATTATGGAAATGGCGGATATCTTCAGCTCGGATATCGATTTTGTGCTGGACATCCGCAAGGGCGACAGCTTCAACGTCACCTTTGACGAAGAGTTTGTCGAAGGGGAAAAGATCGGCAATGGCCCAATCCTCGCAGTCAGCTTTACCAATCAGGGCAAAACCTACAGTGCCGTGCGCTACATCGACAGCCAGGGCGACGCCAACTACTACACCCCTGAAGGCAAGAGTATGCGCAAAGCCTTTATCCGCACGCCGCTGGATATATTTCGCATCTCCTCCTCCTTCAACCCGCGGCGCCTGCATCCGGTGTTCAAGGTCCGCCGCCCCCATAATGGCACCGACTATGCGGCCCCCCGGGGCACTCCGGTGTACGCCACCGCCGACGGTCGCGTGATCGCATCCGGCTACAGCAAACCCAACGGCAACTATGTGTTTATCCAGCACGGCGAGCACTATGTAACCCGCTATCTGCACCTGAATAAACGCAAGGTGAAGCGGGGCCAGCGGGTGAAGCAGCGCCAGGTGATCGGTACTGTCGGCTCCACCGGCTATGCCACCGGCCCCCATCTGCACTACGAATTCCTGGTCAATGGGCGCCACCGCAACCCCGCCACCATTGTGCGCAAACTGCCCAAGGCGAAGTCGGTTCCCGCCGCGGAAATGGCGCGCTTTAAAGCACAGACCCAGCCGTTGCTGGCGCAACTGGAAGGCTACCAACAGCCGGCTCTGGCCCAGAGCAGCCATGCCGACAACGACTCAAGTGTCAACTGAATGGCTGAACTCTTTGTCGGCCTGATGTCCGGCACCAGCGTCGACTCCATCGACTCGGTACTGGTGCGACTCGATGAACAGGATCCGATCAAGCCGGAGATAGTGGCTGCCCTGGGGCATCCCATCGCAGCAGAGCTGCGCCGGGAAATTCTGGACCTGTGCGCGCCCGGTCCCTCAGAACTCGACCGGGCGGGCCAGCTGGACCGGCAACTGGGGCAAACTTTCGCCGAGGCCTGTAACCAACTGCTGAACCAGGCGGGAGTAAGAGCCGCTGATATCACGGCTATTGGCAGCCACGGCCAGACAGTGAGACACAGGCCGCCGGGGTCGGTGACCCTGCCCTTCAGCACGCAATTGGGCGACCCCAGTACCATTGCCGCACTGACCGGCATCACTACCGTGGCCGACTTCCGCCGGCGGGACATGGCCCTGGGCGGCCACGGGGCACCACTGATGCCGGCCTTCCACCGGGCGGTGTTTGCGGGCACAGGTGACCGTGCCGTGGTCAATATCGGCGGTATGGCCAATATCACTGAGCTGCCCGCTGATGGCGGCGTGCGCGGCTACGACACCGGCCCGGGCAATGTGCTGCTGGACTATTGGGTTAATCTCCACCGGGGCCAGGCCTTCGACCGGGATGGCGCCTGGGCCGCCTCCGGGCGGGTAAATCCCGGACTTCTCGGGCGCATGGGGGATGACCCCTACTTTATCCAGGCGCCCCCCAAGAGTACCGGGCGCGAGCATTTCAATGCCGACTGGCTGGAGCGCGCCTGTGCGAAGCTGGAACTCCCACCGGAGGATATACAGGCGACACTGGCGGAATTGACGGCGACCAGTATCGCAGACGCTGTGCGGGGATTTGCCGCCGCTGGTGAGTTGCTGATCTGCGGGGGTGGCGCCCACAACAGGGATCTGCTGGCACGCCTGGGCCGCCACCTGCCAGGCTGGTCGATCGCCGACACCGGCAGCTACGGTTTGGATGCGGACTGGCTGGAAGCCGCGGGGTTTGCCTGGCTCGCGCGCCAGGCGCTGCGGGGCCTGCCCGGCAACTGCCCGGATGTAACCGGCGCGAGCGCCAAAACGGTGCTGGGAGGCATCTACCCTGCCTGAACAGGGAGGGGAGGCAGCAGGGCTTGTGAACAGGGCTAGATCGAAAAGGAGGAGCCGCAGCCGCAAGTGGTGGAGGCGTTGGGATTGTTGACCACAAAGCGGGATCCGGAAAGCCCCTCCTCATAGTCCACGCTGGCACCCACCAGGTATGGATAGCTCATGGCATCCACCAGCACCTGAATCCCACCCTTTTCCACCAGGGTGTCGTCCTCGGCCACCAGCTCGTCAAAGGTAAACCCATACTGGAAACCGGAGCAGCCACCACCAGTGACGAAAACCCGGAGCTTAAGCTGCGGGTTGCCCTCTTCTTCCAGCAGGCTTCTCACCTTGGCAACAGCCTGATCGGTCACGTTCAGCGGGTCGGGAGAAAAAGATACAGCTTCTGACATAGGCCTCTCTCAGCAGGGTTGCGCCCACACTTTGCGTGAGCACAGGGGGCATGGCCCGATCCGCATCTTGCTAAACCCAATTAAAATAGTCAAGTATTACCGGACTCCAAGTGCGACTTGCGCCGGTACTTGAAGCCGTCAATCCAATTTAGTCCGCTTCGCCAACGGCCTCTTCCACATATTCCAGCATGCGCGGCTCACCGGTGCCGTCGATATCGATGTTGGAGACCAGGGAGCCATTGACCTGGGCACCTTTGACCATTTCGATCAGCTTGTAGTGGACATTGCCCTCCACCATCGCCTTGGACGAAAGCTCCAGGTGGCGAACAGCATAAACGTCTCCCTTGACGTTGCCGTTGATCACCACGTGCGGCACGCGGATTTCGCCTTCCACCATGCCCCCGTCGACGATCTGCAGTCGCGCGTCACTGTCACTGTGAGCGCTGACATTGCCCTTCACCTTGCCTTCGATCACCAGGTTGCCGCGGAAATGCAGATCCCCGGACACCTCGGTTTGGCGCGCAATTAATGTCGTGTTGTTGTTTCCGGAATTCGCCATAGTTGTCGTCTTCTCTTTCTTTCTCAACATAACCCAATCAAAACCTCTTGTTTGCAGCCCCGCGGCTAGCTTTTCTGAACCAGCCAGCCGTAGCGCTGCTCTATATTGAAACCCTTGCGCCCGCTCGATTTAAGCGACAGCTCGACACCCTCGGGGACAAAGCCCTCGGGCAACTGTAGCTCGCCCTCGATATTTTGGAAGTACTTGAAGCGCAGCGGTATCTTCTCGTTATCCACCTGCAGTGAAAGCTCGCTGAGGGGGTAGCGCATAGGCTCCCCATTCTGATCGCCCACCACGGTAAAAGTTGCCTGGCCGGTCACCACACTGTGTCGCATTGTCGACTGCTGTACCAGTAACTTGTACTGAAAGCGGCGGGGGTCAGCGGTATGGGAGAGACTGAAGCGGCCGATGGAAACCCCTTCGCTACCATCGGTGGGGGCCATCAAGCCCCGGTAAAAGGAGATTTCCTGCTTCAGTTCGGCAATGCGGCTTTCCCGCTCCACCAGTTCCTCGCGAACCTTTTCACCCGCCCTTTCCCCGATGGTCAGAGACTGCTCTGCGGTGGCCACCCGCAGCCGCAGCGCTTCATTCTCGCGCTTGAGGCGGTTCAGTGTTTCCACCGCCTGCTCATGGGCGAGTGTCTTCTGGTCGAGGCCCCGCCGCAGATGGTATTGGCCGGCGTAATAAGCCGCGGCGGATGTCCCCAGCAGCAGTAGCGCCATCCCCACCACGGACAGGGTTCCGGCGAAGGGGCGGTGCCGCACCACCTTCATACGGTACTGTTTGCTGCCTTTAACTTTGTGCGCCATGTGAACCGCTGAACCTGTGTCCTGGGGTTAGGGGTGGTTGAATAATATGCCGATTCTAAGGCAGCAACGCCGGGCTCTCCAGCCCCTGGGTCTCATCCAGGTCAAACATGATGTTCATATTCTGGATCGCCTGGGCGGAAGCCCCCTTGGCCAGGTTGTCGATCACCGACAGTACCACCACTGTATCCCGCTGCTGTGGCCGCAGTACGGAAATACGACACATATTTGTCCCGCGCACGCTGCGGGTCTGGGGGTGACTGCCCATGGGCATCACATCCACAAACGGCTCATCCCTGTAGCGGTGCTCGAACAGCTGCTGTAGCTGTTCGCCGCCCGTCTCCTTCACCGCGGTGGCAAACAGGGTGGCGTGAATGCCCCGCACCATCGGCAGCAGGTGCGGCACAAAGGTGACCCGGGCAGACTCGGCTCCCCGAGGCTGTGCCCGGTTGAGTCCCTGCTCGATTTCCGGCAGGTGGCGGTGTCCGGCTGCACCATAGGCGCGGAAGTTGTCACTGTTTTCCGCCAGCAGCAGATCCACCCTGCCCTGCCGGCCCGCACCGCTGGCGCCACTGGCGGCACTGGCGACCAGTTGCCGCGGGTCCACCAGTGCGGCCTCCAGCAGGGGAATCCAGCCCAGCTGGATGGCGGTGGGGTAGCAGCCGGGACAGGCGATCAACTGCGCGCGAGCAATTTCGGCACGGTTGACTTCCGGCAGGCCGTAAACCGCCTGGGCTGTCAGTTTCGGCGCCGCATGTGCCTGGCCGTACCAGTGCTCCCAGGCACCGACGTCGCGCAGGCGGAAGTCGGCGGACAGGTCGATCACCCGGACACCGCGACTGATCAAGGTGGGTACCAGAGCCTGGGCGACCCCGTGGGGGGTGGCAAAGAACACCAGGTCACAAGCCGCCAGCGCAGCCGGATCCGGGTCGCTGAAGATGAGATCGCAGTGGCCTCTGAGGTTGGGGAAAAGCTCCGCCACCGGAGTTCCCGCCAGTGAGCGGGAGGTAATTGCGGCCAATTCGACCCCTGGGTGCCTGCTCAGCAGACGCAGTAATTCCGCGCCCGTATAGCCGGTGCCTCCCACGATTGCTGCCTTGATCAAGTCTGCACCTCCGCACTTTTGCTCTGCGACCCTGTCGCCGGCCCACCCGGCACACTGGGGGTCAGCACTCTACCATACGCGGCTCCCTTACAAAGCACACAAGGTGCACGCCGGCCGGTCCCGCGACCGGTACAGAAAGGGATCCACTGGACAATATCGGCGGGGCCATTATCCTGCCGCGATCAGTCGAAACTTTTTACCGCGCTCCGTTGGCGGCCGCACAATAAAGGAAATTTCATGCTCTGGGTCAAAGCCTTTCACTTAATGACCATGGTTACTTGGTTTGCAGCACTGTTCTATCTGCCGAGACTCTTCGTCTATCACATAGACGCAACCGACGCGCTCAGCCGCGATCGATTCTGCATCATGGAGCGGCGGCTGTACCGGGCCATCGCCATTCCCTCGATGATTGCCACCATACTTCTCGGTATCTGGTTGATCAGCTTTAACCCCTCCTACTACAAAAGCGCCGGCTGGCTGCATGCCAAACTCGCCGTAGTGGTGCTGCTGATCGGCTACCACCATGTCTGTGGCGCCTATGTGCGAAAATTTGCCGCCGGCACCGTGACCAGGAGTGGCCGTTTCTTTCGTATCTTCAACGAGCTGCCGGTACTGGCGCTGGTGATTATCATTCTCCTGGCGGTGGTGAAGCCGTTTTAACCCAGGGGCTCCCGGCCATCACTGTTAACCCGGCAACTTATTTTGGCCGCCGGGTTAACAGTGAAATAGGCGCAAGAAAAACCGGATGTGGCACCAAGGAGAACTATTGACCCGATAATCCAATAAATGATCCTTCAACAGCCTGCCAGGGCTTGTTCGGCAGCCTGCTAGAATAACTCCATGCCATTACAGAGCCAGACCAGCGACCAATGGATACTTGCCAACCCATAGTGCTGACGGTCACCCATCACGATCCCTGTGGCAGTGCGGGTATTACAGCGGATACGGAGACTGCGGCCAGCCTCGGCTGTCACTGCACCTCGGTGGTGTCGGCCATCAGTGTCGGGGACACTGGCGAACTCCTGGGTGTGGCACCGGTGGACGACAGCCTGTTGATCGAGCAGGCCCGCGCTGTGCTGGAAGACATGCCGGTGGCAGCCATCAAGGTGGGCTACCTGGGCTCGGTGGAAAATGTGCGCGCGCTGCACAGCGTCTTGCGGGACTACCCGGATATTCCCCTGGTGATCGACCCGGACGCCACTCTGGCGGACAAAGAGAGTGTGCTGGCACCCCCCCTGTGGGAGGCCACAGTCTCCCTTTTGCTGCCCTACGCCACCATGGTATGCCCCAACCGGCGCGAAGCCAGGGCCATGGCGGTGGAAGCCGACGTTCTGGATGCCATGGCCCAGGAGTTGCTGGAAAATGGCTGCCGCTACCTGCTGCTGACCGGAGTACCCTGCGAACAAAAGCTGCAGAACCGCCTCTACGATGTGCGCGGCCTGATCCGCGAGTTTCACTGGGAGCGGTTGCCACCGGCGGCCTACGGAGTCTGCGGCACCCTGGCCACGGCCATCGCCTGCCATATCGCCCACGGCCTGACCATTATCGAGGCGGTCAGCCGCAGCCAGCAATATGCTTGGAGCGCGATCAGGGACAGCCGCCGCCTGGGCATGGGGCGGCCCATTCCCAACCGCCTCTTCTGGTGCGGGCGCTGAGCCGGTTCGGGTACTCCTCCCCCACCCTTGGCCCGCTACACCCAGGTAAAGCCCACCCACCGCTGACCGACCATCCCGAGCCGGATTCAAACTCAGTTTGTCCTCACAGCCCCTGGCCGCGATAATGATGCGCCGGCTTTTTGGCCTTTTTCCAATTTCCAAATGAATTCTATGAGTAAATCCGAACAGCTTTTCGCACAGGCACAGCAGTTTATCCCCGGCGGCGTCAACTCACCGGTGCGGGCTTTCCGCGCGGTGGGCGGCACCCCTCTGTTTATCCGTCGCGCCGAGGGTGCCTACCTGTACGATGCCGATGACAAGCGCTATATCGACTATGTCCAGTCCTGGGGGCCCATGGTGCTCGGCCACGCGCATCCGGAAGTGATTGAAGCGGTGGTGGAACAGGCCCAGTCCGGTCTGAGTTTCGGCGCCCCAACCGAGTTGGAGACAGAGCTGGCCGAAGAACTCTGCCGGCTGTGCCCCAATATGGATCTAGTGCGCTTCGTCAATTCGGGCACCGAGGCTACCATGAGCGCCATACGGCTTGCGCGCGGGTTTACCGGACGCGACAAGATAGTGAAGTTCGAGGGCTGCTATCACGGCCACTCGGATTCGCTGCTGGTTAAAGCCGGGTCCGGCGCCCTGACCATGGGGGTACCCTCCTCTCCCGGCGTGCCCGCATCCCTGGCGGACCACACTGTCACCTTGAACTACAACGATGCAGAGGGGGTGCGCGCCTGTTTTGAGGAAATTGGCAACCAGATCGCCTGTATTATCGTCGAGCCAGTGGCCGGCAATATGAACTGTATCCCGCCGCTACCGGGCTTCCTGGAAACCCTGCGCGAGGTGTGCGACCAGCACGGCGCCCTGCTGATTCTCGACGAGGTGATGACCGGCTTCCGTGTGAGCCTGACCGGCGCCCAGGGTTTTTATGGTATCGAGGCCGATATCACCACCCTCGGCAAAGTGATCGGAGGCGGCATGCCGGTGGGCGCTTTCGGCGGCAAGCGCGAGATCATGCAACAGATAGCACCGCTGGGCCCGGTCTATCAGGCGGGCACCTTATCCGGCAACCCGGTGGCCATGGTAGCCGGCCTGGAGACACTGCGCCTGGTGGAGGAGCCCGATTTCTACGCGCCGCTGGTGGCCAAAACGGAGCGTCTGGTAGAGGGCGTCCTGGCCGAGGGCAAAGCCGCCGGTATCCCCATCACTGCCAACAGAGTGGGCAGCATGTTCGGCTTTTTCTTTACCGGCGAGCCCCGGGTGACCAACTACCAGCAGGTGATGGCCTGCGACAATGGGCGTTTCAACCGCTTTTTCCACGGCATGCTGCAAGAGGGCGTCTATCTGGCGCCAGCGTCCTATGAGGCCGGGTTTATGTCTGCCGCCCATAGCGATGCGGATATAGAGGAGACGATTGCCGCAGCCCGGCGGGTATTCACCCGCCTCGACTGATTGCCAGCTGGCCGCGCATCCGCCAGGTGGTGGACGCACCCAGGGAATCTATACCCTTACCGAGACAGGGCGATATGGAACCCCGGGCGGATGCACCTGGCTGACATCCAGGATAAGGGAAGCCATCAACTCTGCGGCCTTTTCCCAGGTCAGCCCCCGCAACTGTGCGGCGGCATTGCCGGCCAGTGCCCGGGCCATTGGCACCTCATCCAGTAGCCGGGCACTGACCTGTGCCATTTCCCCCACACAGGATATATCGACGGTGGGTACCGCGGGGACCGCCTCCACGAAACCTACGGAGCGGGACGCCACTACCGGTGTTCCCAGTTGAATCGCCTCCACAGCGGCTATCCCGAATGGCTCACTCCGGGATGGCATCACCATTAGCCGGCTATGGGCCAGAATTTCGGCCACTTCCGCCTGATTCAGGAAACCGTGGAATGACACCCGCTTACCCAAAGTTTCCAGGGCCCGCAGCTGTAGAGAATTCGACATATCCCCCGTGCCCACCATGGAGAACTCTATGGTGGCATCCCTCTGCGCCAACAACTCGGCGGTGGAAAGAAAAATATCCGGACCCTTTTGCGTAGTCAGCCGCCCCACAAAAGTGACACGCCGGGGCCGCTGTTCCAGCGGGGCGGGTAGGGGACGCTTTTCGAAGGCGGGAGTAATTCCATTGTGGACCACGGTGACTTTTGCCGGGTCCACACCAAAAGCACGCACAATACGCCGCTTGGTGTACTGGCTTACCGCCACTATGGCAGCCGCCTTTTCGAAAGCTTCCTGTTCAATCCTTACAATAACCGGGTCCGGACCGGTGGGTGCGCGATCAATCTCAAGCGAATGCACATGCGCAATAAAAGGAATACCGTAGCTTTGCTGCAGCCGCAATGCGGCTGAGAATGTCAGCCAGTCGTGGCTGTGGACCACCGAGCAGGGCTCTCGCCGACAGTATTCGGCCAGTTGCTCCGCATAGGTTCTGGTCTCCACCAGCAACTCATCCGCCCCCAAATAGGCCGAAGCGATCCCTTCCCGCTGACGCTCAGATGTATCCGGCAGTGCCACCCTAACGGCAAGCTCAGGCCTCAGCGCCATTTCCTCGCAAAGCCCCTTGCAGGCGACGCCCAGACCGCCGGAAATAAATGGGGGATACTCCCAGGCCAGAACCAGCACTGGCAGCCCGCCCGCGTTTCCAGCGGCCCTGCCATTTGGGGGAACCACCAGCCTGACTTTATTTTCGGTGGGGCAAAACTGATCACGCATCTCAACGGACATGGAGCACCTCCACCCCAAGCGGAGGAAGCGAAAAGGTCAAGACCTCATCGACGATACTGGCTTCACCCGCCGACCGAAACAGATCGGCGGACAAATCCGGTTCAGAGCTGCTGATACCTGGAACTGACACTTTGTCCTCAAGGGTACAAAGGGTCCGGTTGATCAGCAAAAAAAGCGAAGCGGACAAGTCATGTGCCGGAATCGTGATGCAGACCACCTGTTGGGCGGCAACCTCCAAACAGGAGGACGCCTCGACATCGTATTTCTGGCGGGCCTGCGCCAGCCATGCAATCAGGCGGTAAGACGGTGTTTCTTCGCTGTAGGGTGAATAAGATGGGTGGTTTAGCTCACCGAACAGCCAGATACACTCGGGATTGGGGAACATATCCTCGCGGACATAGCAGTCGTGAGCGACAACGCTATTGGATACCGGATCCCAGTAACTGCCCAGAGAACCTTTAAATTCCTGTTCAGTTCCGTAGTAGATCACCGGCGTAAGGCGCCCCAGCATCAGGGCTGTGAGGCAGAGCTGCATCGCCGCCGGGGCCAGGGTGCCGAACTGTTCCCGCAGGGCGTGCAATATGCGGGTTTGATCCTGGTTGTCCAGAAAAAGATAATCCCCGCTCGATACACCGACCTGCTTGTTCAGCCCCTCAAACCCACTCAAATAGTCGATAAATCTGCAGATTCCCTCACCACTTTCGAGCCCGGAGCGAAGATACTCATTGAGGGGAAACTGCAACATTCCGGAGAAGCCCGCCGTCCGCCAATCCCTCAGTTCCTCTTCTTTGGTCACTGCGTGCTCGGCTATCTGTTCAAAATCTGCCTTGCCGATGGCCCGGGCAAAAAGTTCGACTTCACGGATACACTCTTTCCAGTAATCGGGCTCCACATGCTTGACCGCGTCATAGCGGATACCGTCAAAATCGAACTCGGCAATCAGATACTTGATGTGGGTGATCAGCAGGTTTTGAACCTCCTGCTGCTCGGTTTTCCAGTCCTCGAGCAAGCCAAACAACCGGCAGCGGATTGGGTCCTGAAAGCTGTCCCCGTGAAACAGATCCGCTTGTCTCGCCTCCTCCGGATAGGGAAGCAGCGTAGCGGTGCTAAAAGGGTCCTCTCTTTGCTGGATGACTGGGGGGCCCCAGTCTTTGCGCACCAGGTGGTCCTCGTCACTCTGGGTGTAAAACTTGAACTTGGGGCCCTCCTCCGTTTGCCAGTCGATCATATCCCCAAGGTGATTGCATACCACATCAATCAATACGCGAATGCCAAGCGCGTGGGCACCATCAACAAAGGCCCGCAGATCCGCCGCTTCGCCAATAAGCGGATCCAACATAAAGAGGTGGAGGGGGTGGTACCCGTGATAGAGAAGGTTGGCGTTAAGGTATATGGGGTTGATGAGAATGGTTGTGACCCCGAGCCGATGTAAATAATCCAGACGATCTGTCAATCCCGCCAGATTTCCACCGTGGCGACCAAATGGGGAATGCGCGCTGAGGAAGGACTCTTCAACCACCGGATCGAGCTTGCGGGCGCCGATTGCGAACCTGTCCAGCAGAAGAGAATAGATGATCTCGGATTTCTTGCGCGGCAGCTTACTGGGACTTTTTTTTGGCACCGGACCCAGCAGCCTGCGGTCATCACATTTCCATTCGCGACAGAGAATATCGTCCAGGTTGCGGGGGATCGTATCTGAAATGGCGATAAATCGCGTGAAGGGCAAAATACGAAGATCCGTATCTCTGACTCCCAGACGATATATATAATATCCCGCATCCAGATGAAATTCTGCATCGATGCGGATTCGGTTACCCTCACGCTGAATCTTTGCCGGAATTTCCACGGTACTATCGCCGCACCAGGCGTTGACTGCGAAAACCGGCTCCCCGTCTGCAAACAGAGCGGCATCGACATTGAGCCGGACTACGACCGGCTCCCGGGTGCGGAATATCCATCGGTTGGGCGCGGCTTCGATAGGTTCATAGTCCTCGTCAAACAACCCCATCAGCCTCGTCGGATACCTACACAGCTCCGCCACACATCCACCCTTATTTCAATTATTTTCAGGCATCAAAAGTATGTGCAGATGCGGCGCCATAATCAACTGTTGTCAATAATCCGCCCATCAAACGTCCGCTATCTGGAGTCTGTGTCCAGATTACTGGGAACAGACCCGGGCGACGCTTTTGTCAAGACGCACTGCCCCCGCAACCCCTCAAGATATGGCGCACCGGGAGTCGAGCGGCCAGCGTTACGGCCCCATAGGGGACGACCCGGCCCCGGCCCAAATGACCGTAAATTCGCAGCCACAGCTGGCACAGCCCTGGGCCTGGCGACTAGCCCCCCGCTTCACACCTTTCGATTTCTGTCATCTACACAAGGGGTTTGCCGGGGCAGTTTGGTATGATGGCGACCAGTTGTGGCCACAGATTTTTTGCGGCCCAGTCGATAGCGGAGCGATTTCCCCATGAGCCAGATTCTCAGCCGTGGCGCCTACCCCAACACCCGCCTGCGCCGCCTGCGCGCCCGGGAGTTTTCCCGCCGGCTGGTGCGGGAATCCCAACTCAGTTGTGATGACCTGATTCTGCCCCTGTTTGTGATCGAGGGCCGCAATACTTCCGGGCGGGTAGCGTCTATGCCGGGAGTGGAGCGCCTGAGTGTCGATCTGCTGGCGGACAAGGCCAGGACACTGCAGCAACTGGGCATTCCCGCCGTCGCACTCTTCCCGGTTGTGGATGCCGCCCACAAAAGCGATGACGCCCGCGCTGCCCACGATGCGGACGGCCTCGCTCAGCGCGCTGTGCGGGCGCTAAAAGACGCAGTGCCGGAACTGGGGGTAATCACCGACGTGGCCCTGGACCCCTTCACCAGCCACGGGCAGGACGGCTTAATGGATCACAGCGGCTATATCGTCAATGACGAAACCGTGGAGGTGCTGGTGCAGCAGGCTTTGTCCCACGCCGCCGCCGGCGCGGATATGGTGGCGCCCTCGGATATGATGGATGGCCGCATCGGCGCCATTCGCACTGCGCTGGAAGGTGCCGGCCACACCAACACACTGATCATGTCCTACGCCGCCAAGTATGCCTCCGCCTACTATGGGCCCTTCCGCGACGCGGTGGGCTCCGCCGGCAATCTGGGGGGCAGCAGCAAAGCCAGTTACCAGATGGACCCCGCCAATACCGACGAAGCACTGCACGAATGCGCCCTGGACCTGGCGGAGGGCGCGGATATGGTGATGGTAAAGCCGGGCATGCCCTATCTGGATATAGTGCGGCGGGTAAAGGACGAGCTGCGGGTGCCCACTTTCGCCTATCAGGTGAGCGGCGAGTACGCCATGCACTGCGCTGCGTTTGAAAATGGCTGGCTGCAACGCGAGGCGGTGATTCTCGAGTCACTGCTGGCCTTCAAACGCGCCGGCGCCGACGGTGTGCTCACTTATTTCGCAGAGGAGGCGGCCCGACTGCTGCAGGGCTAAGGCTCAGCCCGCCGCGCCGGACGCAGGTTGGATTTTTCTATTCAGCGGTAACCGCGATGGGCCGGGCCGGCGGATTGCAAGAGTCGCGCATATCAGGGCCACTGGTCATCCTCTGCCGGCGGCCAGGGCTGGGCTTCCTCCACCGGAGCTCCCTGCTGCCGGCTCCGGCGCAGCTCTTCCTGGCGGCGAAACCGCTCTTCAATCAGGCGCCGCTCCTCGGCCGCGCGGCGCTCCTCCTCCCAGTAGAGGTCATCCCGGGTATCACCCTGTTGATCCGACTGCCGGTCCGGCCGCGGCAACTGCAGGGGCTCCTCCCGGTAGTCCGGCGAACCCTGGGGTGCATCGTCCCGGTACAATTGCTCCTGCAGCTGCCTCTGCTGCTCCTGCTGGCGCTGCTCTTCCCCCGGGTCCACCCCCCAGCCAGGGGTCATCTCCTCGATAGGCGCCGCCTCGGTGGAGTCTTTACGGTCAAACAGGTCGCGGAACCAGCGGAAACGATCCCGTGCCACACACTCCGGTGCCGCCTGTAACTGGGTCTCATAGGAGAAGGGGATTTCTTTACCGCCGCGGCAGTAGCGCGGGTCCATATACTGGCCGCGCCGGTTGACCGGCTTGAACTCAACCCCCCGCGGCGCCTCGATGCGACCGTGGCGGTGCGGCAGCTTGCGCATGATGTCGGTCCAGATGGTCAGCGCACCGCTGGCCCCGGTGAGGCTGGTGCGTTCATTGTCGTCGCGGCCGAGCCAGACTACGGCGGTAACATCGGGGGAGAAGCCCGCAAACCAGCTGTCTCGGTAGTTGTTGGTGGTGCCGGTCTTGCCGGCAAAAGCCACACTGTCCGGCAGCGTCCGATAGGCACTGCGGCCGGTGCCCTGGCGCATCACCTGTTCGAGGCCATAGCGCAGCAGGTAGGCCGGCACGGCATCCACGCCCCGGTCGGCGCGGCGGCGAAAATACTGCACCTGCCCGCCATCCGCATCGGAAACCGCCAGCAGGGTGCGCAGGCGCACATTCTCCCCCTGATTGGCGATGGTCTGGTACATGCCGGCCACTTCGAAGGGTGTCAGCTCGGCGGCACCCAGAAACAGGGAGGGCAACCGCGGCAGCTTGGCCTGTACACCGAGGCGGCGCAGGGTCTGCCGCACATTTTCCACCCCCAGGTCCATTCCCAGACGCGCGGCAGCCTGGTTGTAGGACTTTGCCAGGGCCAGGTAGAGGGGTGTCAGGCCGTGGCTGCGGTTGTCGAAGTTGGCCGGCATCCACACCTCGCCATTGTCACCCTCGACGCGTATCGGCGCATCTTCGATGAGGGTGGCCAGGTTGTATTGATAGGGGCGCTCCAGAGCGGTGAGAAAAACCGCCGGTTTGATCAGGGAGCCCACCTGGCGCCGCGCCTCCAGGGCGCGGTTGAAGCCCGGGTAGTGGGGGCGGCGGTCACCCACCATCGCCAGGATGTCACCGCTGTGACTCTCCAGCACCACCGCCGCCGCCTGCAGGGAGTTTTCCCGCAAGCCCCGGTCCTGCTCCAGTTTGCCGGCACCCCCGCTGATGGCCTTTTCCGTCAGCTTCTGCACCGACGGTGCCAGGGTGGTGTAAATCCGCAAGCCGGCGGTGCGCAGTTCCTCGTAGGAATAGTAGGGACGCAGCTCCTCCAGCAACCGCTCGGTGAAAGCGGGATAGGGATTTTGCGCCGAGCCGCCGGCAGCGGCCACTTCCAGTCCTCGGGCCCGGTAGCGCTGGTGCTGCTGGGGTGAGATGAGCCCCTGCTCCAGCATCACATCGAGCACGATATTGCGCCGCGCCAGTGCCCGCTCCGGATGGCGCCAGGGATTGTAGTAGGAAGCACCCTTGGCGAGCCCGACCAACAGCGCCATCTCGTGGGGTTCCAGCGTATCCAGCGGTTTCTGGAAATAGAATTCCGACGCCAGGCCAAAGCCGTATATGGCTCGACTGCCCTGCTGCCCCAGCCATACCTCATTGACGTATTCCTGCAGGATATAGGGCTTGTCGTAATGGATCTCCATCAGCACTGCCATCAGCGCTTCGTTGAACTTGCGCCACAGGCTCGGCTTGTGATCGAAGAATATGTTTTTAACCAGCTGCTGGGTAATGGTGGAGCCGCCCTGCACCACCGTCCCCGCCTTCAGGTTGGCCGCCATGGCCCTGACGATGCCCCGCGGCGATACGCCAAAGTGCGCGAGGAAGTTCTGGTCCTCAACCGCGATCACAGTGTTGGCCAGCATCGGCGGGATATCGGCGAAGCGCACCGGATCCCGGTCATCGCCACCGCCGAGCAATGTGCCGATGCCCGCCGCGTCGAGACGGAACGTCTGCAGCGCACCGCCGCTCTCGTCGGTCAGGTTGCTGAGTTCGTCATTGCGCAGGCGAAACGTCGCCACCGCAGCAGGTTCGCGCCCGTCGGCATGCACGAAGTCGCGCCGCCAGACCCGGTAGTTCATCCCCGAGCGGGACCACTGGCCCGGCTCCGAGAGCTGTTCCACGGGGCGGTATTTTAACGCCGCAAACTCCACCTCCAGCTCGTCCGGCCGCATCACCATGCCCTCCCGGAGGACCAGCGGCCGGGCGAAGACCCGCGCCGGAAGCTGATACTGCCGACTGTCCAGTCGCTCCCGCAGCTGCACGTCCAGGTACACCATATAGCCGGCCAACACCAGCACCCCCACCAGCGCGAGCAAACCGAGGCGTACCATCCAACGGTAGAGTCTGGGGGGTTTGGGCGCTTTTCTGCGCCGGCGTTTCGTCGCTGCCATAGAGATGCAATACCAAGCTTGTGGGTGAACTATAGATAAGGCGTCACCACTGCGTACCCGTGGATTGACCTCGAAGACGGGCGTGGGTTTCACCGCTGCCCGCGGGTGGGCCATTTATAAGGTCTCCTCCCCACAAGTCAAACCCGCGCCTTGCACTCGGCATGGACAACGCCATAATGCGCTGCAATCCCTCTTAAACACACCTCCATCAAAGGACTGTTATGCACCAGTACGACCTCTATGGCATAGGCGCCGCCCTGCTAGATACCGAAATCGAGGTCAGCGACAGCGACCTTCAGTCCCTGGGAGTCGACAAGGGGGTCATGACCCTGGTGGACGACCAGCGCCAGCGGCAGCTTGTGGGAAGCCTGTCTGACCATCTGGTGACGGCCAAGCGCGCCTGTGGAGGCTCGGGGGCCAATACAGTGATTGCGGCCAGCTATTTCGGCCTGCGAACCTTTTACTCCTGCAAGGTGGCGGCGGACGACAACGGCGACTATTACCTGGCCGACCTGGCGCGCGCCGGGGTGCAATATCCGGCCGTCTTGAAGCAGGCGGACGGCGGTGTGACCGGCCGGTGCCTGGTGCTGGTAACCCCGGACGCCGAGCGCAGCATGAATACCTATCTGGGCATCAGCGCTGCGCTGTCCACCAGTGAACTGGACGGCGAAGCTCTGTCGGCGTCGCGCTGGGCCTATATCGAGGGTTACCTGGTGTCTTCCGATAGCGGGCGGGCAGCCGCCATCGCCCTGCGGGAACAGGCACAGAGCGCCGGGGTGAAAACAGCCCTCAGTTTGTCCGACCCGGCCATGGTGCTGCTGTTCCGGGAGGGCCTGCAGGAGATGATCGGTACGGGCGTGGATATGCTGTTCTGCAACCGCGACGAGGCACTGGGCTTTACCGACAGCGACTCCCTGGAGGCGGCCGCAGTGACGCTGCAAAGCCACTGTCACAGTTTCGCTATCACCCTCGGGGCCGAGGGCGCACTATTGTGGGACGGCCAGCAGAGCTACCGGGTTGCGAGCCCCCAGGTCCACGCCATAGACACCAATGGCGCCGGCGACATGTTTGCCGGGGCCTTTCTCTACGGGATCAATCGCGGTATGTCCTATCCTGAGGCGGGCGAGCTGGCCTGTCGGGCTGCGGCACAGGTGGTCAGCCAGTACGGCCCCCGCCTGCGCAGTGAACAACACGGCCAGCTGCTTGGAAACCCGGTTGCGGCCCAGGAGACCGGCGGGCGCTGAACAATCTAGGGCGTGTCCACATTGGGGTCTGTCACTGCCGGGCTTAGGGTTAACAGATCCTTCTCATCCCTCTTCGGGCACACCAAGTTCCGGCAGCGGTGAGGCCGCTGCGATGCCAAACCCCTGGGCAAAATCCACCCCCATATCCCGCAGCCTGGCCTGCAGTTGCGGAGTTTCCACGAACTCGGCGATGGTGCGGACCCCCATGCATTTGGCCAGGTGATCGACGGTACTGACCATGGCACTGTCGATTTCGTCAATCAGCATATTGCGCACGAAGCTGCCGTCGATTTTCAGATAATCCACTGGCAACTGGCGCAAATAGGCCAGTGACGATGCGCCGCAACCGAAATCGTCCAGAGCAAAACTGCAACCGGCGGCGCGCAGCTTGTAGATGAAGATAAGGGCCCGGTCCAGGTTGTCGATAGCGCTGGTTTCCGTGATTTCAAACTGCACCCGGGCGGGTGCCACCCCCGCGGAAGTCAGCTCGCTCAGCACATAGTCCGCCAGCGTCTCATCCCCCAGGCTGATACCGGAGATATTGACCGCATAGCCAAACCCGCCAATGCCCTGCGCCTGCTCCGCCGCCATATACGCGAAGACCTGCCGGATTACCCAGCGGTCCACCTCTTCGATCAACCCGTAGCGCTCGGCGGCGGGAAGAAATCTGCCCGGCGCTATCACATCGCCCTCGCGACTCCGCATCCGCACCAGTATTTCGTAGTGATGCAGGTCCCCGCCCTGTTGCAATGCCACCACTGGCTGGCGGAACAGCAGCAGGCGATTTTCCCGCAGCGCCGCGCCTATCTCCACCACCCAGTTTTTTTCGCGGTGCTGCTCCAGCGCTTTGCGCGCATCGCTGAACAGTTTTACCCGGTTGCGCCCCTGTTCGCGCGCCGCGCGGCAGGCGTCGTTGGCGGACGCCAGCAACTGCCCCGCAGGGGGCGAGCGCCAGTCCACTGCCACCGCGCCAATGGAAACCGCAACCCGGCTCTCGCTGCCATTCCAGTGAAAAACAAAATCCTGTACCGCCTGGCGCAGGCGCGACACAACCGGGCCCGCCTCCTCCACGTCGCGATCCCGCAGCAGAATGGCAAACTCGTCGCTGCCCACACGGGCGAACAGGTCCCTGGCGCTCAGGCAGGACTCCAGCTGCCTGGGCAGCAACGCCAATAGTTTGTCCCCGGCCGCATAGCCCAGGGTGTCGTTGATGAGTTTGAACTGGTAGATATCCAGATAGAGCAGTACCTGGTGGCTGCGCTTGTTGACGCAGGCCACAATTGCCTGCTGCAACTCGCTCTCGAAAAACTGCCGGTTGGCCAGGCGGGTCAGGGTATCGTGGCTGGTCTGCCAGCTGAGACGAAAGGAGAGCCGGCGCGCAGCGGAGGTATCCCGTATCACCAGCACTAAGTGTTGCGGCGCCGGGTCATCCCGGACTGCGAGTATCTGTACCGTCACCTCCAGGGACTCGCGCCCGTCCAGAGGCTTCAGGGCAGCGCGCAGTTCCCGCGCCACCGGCAGCACCTCGCCGCCCGGGTCCCCGGGGTGCCGGCAAACAGGCCAGACACGGTTGCCATCGCTATCCCTGAGGTGCAGGACATCGCCGAGCGGCTGCCCGGGAATTATCCGCACCGCACCACCCAGCATCTCCTGGGCCAAAGGGTTGATGTAGGTCACCAGCCCGCGGTAATCCGTCACAATCACGCTGTCGGCCACCTCCGCCAGCGCCGCATCCGCGGCTGTCAGGCTGAAGCCGGGCGTCTCCGTTACGGCACTCCTGTCCCCCAGGGGCTCGTCGGCAGCTTGCGAATTAAACTCGGTCACGGTGGCAACTTCTTGTCGTTAGGGCTTAGGGCCTGCTGATGAGCACATTTTTAACCACAGCATAAAGGTGAAAGTTCCCCGGCGGGTATCAAAAACCTAAAACTGCCAAGTTCTTCACACCGGGCGCCACATAAACGTCAGCTGTCTTAAGGCCCGGGGTTTTCTCAGCCGTGGGTGCGGAGGAAATTTTTGAGCTTTTCGTCCTCAAAGGCACGCTGCAGGGTGGCGCTCAGCAGGCCGTTGATACGCGCCTCTACCTCGTTTCGATCGGGTTTGATCAGGTTCCTGTCCCTACCGCTGGAACGGTAGCTGCCGTAGTAGGTGGCACCACCAATGGTCACCTGCAGCTGTACCCCGGCACTGGTATCCACCTCTGTGGTAATCAGCTTGTCGGGGCTGCTGTAACGCAGGGTGGTCAGGCTGGCGACAATCTGCACATCCGCATCATCGGCGACCGGCTGGAAAGACCACTGGGTAAAGCCATCCCGCAGCGTATCCGCCATCGCCTGCTCGACATTATTGGCCAGCTGCACCTGTGAGTCGCTCGCATAGACACCGCCCAGTGAGCCCAGACCGCTGCCCTGCAACTGGTTGACGCCGCGAATACTGATGGTGCGCCCCGCCCCTATGGATTCGGGCGCAACAGTCACCTGGGGCCGCAGATCCACCTGCACTGGACTGTGGGCACAGGCCACCAGGGCACAGCAGCCCAGAAACAACATTAATTTATTCATGGTTATCTCCAACCTCTTATGAATTCCGCTATTAACCCGGCGATCCAATAGATGATCCCGCATCCTTTGGATTGTCGCCAAACCTGGCCGGCATCAGCCGTGGTGGTGCTGTTCACCCGTGAGACCGCGAACCGGCACACTGATTTCATATTCATCCCCGTTGGCGAAAAAAAGCCGCAGTGGCAACGCCTCCCCCCTGCGCAGGTGTACACCGTGCAACATCAGGTGCACAGCCCCCGGAGCCATCTCCACTTTGCCACCGGCGGGGACCTTCAGGTATGCCAGGGGGCGCATACGACTGACATCGCCGTCTTTTACCGTGGTGTGCAGCTCCGCAGAGGCCCCCTCCCCCACCAGCTCCACCCGCCGCAGCTGGCGCTCAGCAGCGCCGTCGTTTTGTATCGACAGATAGGCTGCACTCATGGCAGTGCCCGGGACCGTCTCGCGGGCGTAACCCGCTAGGGTCAGTGAGTCGGAGTTTGCCTGCAGGGCGCCGCTGAGCGCCATTAGCACAAATGCCCCACCCGTTCGTTTCATGGTCATGGTTCGCCTCCTGTGAGAATCAATCGCGGGCTCTGCCCCAGCCGGATATCCCCGCGCACCCGGTACCCGGGCACAGCCTCGCGCAGCTGCTGATAAATCCAGCGCCCCTCGGCGTCGTTGCGGGCAACAATAATGACACGGCGACCCTCCCTGCGGATTCTCCCGGCTGCATTTTTTAATAGCGCCAATACTGCCTCATCCCTGTTCGCCAGGGATCCTGCCGGCAGGGGAATCTCGTCGCCGGCCAGGGGGTTCGCACTGGCCCGGCTCCGTTCCCCGGCCAGTTGGGTCCGCACTTCCGCCACCAGGACATTGCCCGGCGCCAGTGCCTCGGCCTGGCTGAGAAAAGCCGTCACCTCGCCAAAGGCACGCCGGCGCAGGGCGTCGCGGGCCCGCTGGACATATTCGATCACCAGCGTCTGGATACCGCTCTCCGCGCGGACATTGCCGGGGTCCAGTTGTAGTACCCGCAGGTAGTGATCGTAGGCGCTGGCGCCGGCCGGCTGGGTCAGGAATCCCTTCTGCCGGGCCCCCTCGGCACGGGAGAGAAAGTAAGCCACCGCGCGCTGCCGTACCTCCTCGGGGGATGGCTGGCGGGGCTGGGCTGGCTCCGGTACCGGCGCCGGCTGAGGTGTGGGCTTGTGCGGGGCGCGAACACAACTACCGAGGGCCAGAGCGCCCACCAGCACCAGTATCCGCCAGGGGCTCTTGCCACCACCTGTCGTAAACGCGACCAAACCGCTCCTCCACATGTTATTTTTTTACACCCGGGCGGCCGTTATACTGCGGCGCTGAGGGGAACCACCGTCCGCCCTGACAGTCCCGGATAACAGACTATACGGAATTTTTACCAGCATGGCTGTGATGACCAAGAGTTTCGGAAAAGTATTCCTCGCCGCTGCGGCCGCTTTTTTTGCGCTGCTGTGCGGCCAGGGCGCCTGGGCACAGGACTCACCCTTCTCCGCTCCAGAATTGACCGGCGTCCAGGAGGTGGAGTTCCTTCCGGTGGACGAAGCTTTTCAACAGGACTTCCTGTTCGGTGCTGACGGTGCCAGTGCCATCTTCCAGATAGCGCCGGAACACTATCTGTACCGCGACAAACTGGCGGTATACCAGGTCGATGGAGGGCGCAAGACACCGCTGCAGCTGACCCTGCCGGACGGCGAAGTCATTTGGGACGAATACTTCGAAAAAGAGACAGAGGTCTACCGGCTGCAGCTGGAATTCCCACTGGCCATGGCCCGGGATGCGAGCACCGCGACCCTGGAAGTGCACTATCAGGGCTGTGCGGACGCCGGCCTCTGCTATCCGCCCCAGGTGCGCCAGTTCCAGCTGGATCTGGATAGCGGCAGCGCCAAACCGGTGGCCGCCGCCGCACCGCCCGCGGGACAGTTCCCCGGCGGCGAGGACAATCTCAACCTGCTGCTGGCAATGGCATTTGCCTTAATCGGCGGTCTGATTCTGAACCTGATGCCCTGCGTATTCCCGGTGCTCTCCATCAAGGCCCTGGCCATCAGCCAGGCGGCCGAGAAG
Organism: Microbulbifer sp. TYP-18; assembly: GCF_040932045.1. Classification (NCBI taxonomy): domain Bacteria; kingdom Pseudomonadati; phylum Pseudomonadota; class Gammaproteobacteria; order Cellvibrionales; family Microbulbiferaceae; genus Microbulbifer; species Microbulbifer sp. TYP-18. The sequence continues at coordinate 50,359 of NZ_JBFRBC010000019.1, read as the reverse complement.
CCCCATCACCGCCACCTGCACGGCTGGGCGTACAGCGCCGGGGTGGTGCTGTGTTTCGTGCTGATCGCCGCGCTCATGCTGGGGCTGCGGGCCGGAGGCGAGGCGGTGGGCTGGGGCTTTCAACTGCAGTCCCCGGTTCTGGTAGCGGTGCTGTTTTATCTCTTTTTCGCCATGGGCCTCAGTCTTTCGGGGCTGACGGAATTCGGTACCCGGCTCATGGGTATCGGCGCTGACACCAGTGCCCAGCAGGGTCTGCGGGGCTCTTTTACCACCGGCGTCCTGGCCACGGTGGTGGCCAGCCCCTGCACCGCGCCGCTGATGGGCTCCGCACTGGGCTTTGCCGTCACCCAGCCGGCCCCGGCGGCCCTGGGGGTGTTCGCTGCACTGGGTGCGGGCATGGCGGCCCCGTTTCTGCTCCTTACCTATTTGCCGTCCCTCACCCGGCGCCTGCCCCGCCCGGGCCCCTGGATGGAGCGCCTGAAGCAACTGCTGGCCTTCCCCATGTACCTGACGGCAGTCTGGTTGCTCTGGGTACTGGGTCGCCAGAGCGGCAGTGACGGGGTGGCGCTGGTCCTCGCCGGGGCGGTCGCTATCGCCTTCGCCCTGTGGCTTTGGCCCCGCCCCCAGTGGCGCTGGACCCGCGGCACAGTCGCGCTCGCCGCGCTCGCAGCCGCAACGGCCGTCCTGCCGCGCCTGGACACCACTAACGGTGCGAAACTGGCCTCCGGGTACTGGCAGCCCTATTCACCGGAGAAGCTCAGCGCCGCGCTCGACCAGGGCCGCCCGGTACTGGCGAATATGACCGCCGCCTGGTGCATCACCTGCCTGGCCAATGAAAAGATGGTGCTGTCGAGCCGCGAGGTGGGCGATGCAGTGCGTGAACTGGACGTGGTGGCCCTGAAGGGGGACTGGACCAACCAGGATCCGCAAATCAGTGCACTGCTGTCGCGCTACGGTCGCACCAGCGTACCCCTGTACCTGGTCTACCCGGCTGGCGGCGGCAAAGCCAAGGTATTGCCACAACTCTTGACCCGCACAGGGGTTGTCACGGAACTCAGGGCCGCAGCGGCGCTGGACTAGGGATGCAAGCTAAGGCTTTGCGCCGGGGTCGCCAGTAAGGCGCAGGACATATCCCCGGCTTGTGGCCGGGAAAACACCACTTTTTGTTACCTGTCGCTCATCAGGCCCTAAGCGATAGCCCCACCCCGAAACCATTCCCCTGTCGCCTCAATAACCGGGCCACTGAAATTACTGCGCCAAACGCCAACGAAAAGCCAGCGAAATGTGGCCAACTTCAAGAAACTGCACTACAGGAATGGACAGAGGGTCACTTTTGCGGCAAACTCCCTCCAGATGGCAATAACCCGCACAGTTCCGTAGGTTTGGCTGCAAGATTGCCGACATTGGCCCAGGTTTTTGACCGTTTGCAGCATTTTCTATAAAGCGATCTATGGCAAAACTTCTACTGCTACACGGACCGAACCTCAATCTGCTCGGCACCCGTGAACCACAAATCTACGGTGCCACCACCCTGGCACAGATAGACGATGCCGCCCGCGCCCAGTGCGCTGCCGCCGGCCATCAACTGCGCTCGCTGCAGAGCAACAGTGAAGCGGACCTGATCCAGAGTGTGCACGGGGCACCTGGGGACGCCACCGATATTATCGTGATCAACCCGGCGGCCCTCACCCACACCAGTGTGGCACTGCGGGACGCCCTGGCAGCGGTGGGCACACCGTTTATCGAAGTGCATCTCTCCAACACGCACGCGCGGGAGGAATTCCGCCGGCACTCTTATTTTTCCGACCTGGCCCTGGGGGTGGTGTGTGGCTTTGGCGCTTACAGCTACACCCTCGCCCTGGACGCCGCGATCCAGCACCTGCGCCAGATCGCTGCCGGCCAGTGACAAAGAACCATAACTGCGAGTAGGTACTATGGACATCCGCAAGATTAAGAAACTGATTGAGCTGCTCGAGGAATCCGATATCGGCGAGCTGGAAATCAAAGAAGGTGAGGAATCAGTGCGCATCAGCCGCGGTGTCAGCGGCGGTGCCCAACCCGCAGCTCCGCTGGCGGTCGCCGCTCCCCCGGCCCCCGCACCGGCTCCCCCGGCTGCGGCGCCCGCAACCTCTGCGGAACCCGTGGACACAGTGCCCGCACTGACGGGCCACGCGGTCAAGTCGCCCATGGTAGGCACCTTCTACGCCGCGCCGAGCCCCGGTGCCGAGCCCTTTGTGAAAGCCGGCCAACAGGTCGCAGTAGGTGACGTTGTGTGCATCATCGAAGCAATGAAAATGATGAACCAGATAGAGGCGGACAAGGCCGGCACCATTGAGAGTATTCTCGCCGAAGACGGGCAGCCGGTAGAATTCGACCAGCCCCTCGTGACCATCGTCTGATCGGGGCTGTTACACATGTTCGACAAAATACTGATCGCCAACCGGGGGGAGATCGCCCTGCGTGTCCTGCGGGCATGCAAGGAGATGAATATTGCCACCGTCGCTGTGCATTCCCAGGTGGACCGCGATCTCAAACACGTGCGTCTCGCCGACGAGTCGGTGTGCATAGGTCCCAACCCGTCACCACAGAGCTATCTCAACATCCCCGCAATTATTTCCGCCATGGAAATCACCGACTCGGTGGCTGTCCACCCCGGCTATGGGTTTCTGGCGGAAAATGCGGATTTCGCCGAGCAGGTGCAGAAAAGTGGCTTTACCTTCATCGGTCCGGACGCAGACGTGATCCGGCTGATGGGAGACAAGGTCTCCGCCATAGCGGCGATGAAGAAGGCCGGGGTGCCGACTGTGCCCGGCTCCGACGGACCACTGCCGGCCAATGGCGAGCGCTGCCTGGAAATCGCCCGCCGTATCGGCTACCCGGTGATCATCAAAGCCGCCGCTGGCGGCGGCGGCCGCGGCATGCGCGTGGTGCACACCGAGGCCGCGCTGCTCAATGCGATCTCCGTCACCAAGTCCGAAGCGCTGGCCGCTTTCGGTGACGGCACCGTCTATATGGAAAAATTTCTGCAGAACCCCCGCCATGTGGAAATTCAGGTGATGTCCGACGGCCAGGGCAATGCCATCCACCTGGGCGACCGCGACTGCTCCCTGCAACGTCGCCACCAAAAAGTGCTGGAGGAGGCGCCGGCCCCCGGTATTCCCGACGAGGTGCGCAAACAGGTACTGGAGTCCTGCGTACAGGCCTGTGTCGATATCGGCTACCGCGGTGCCGGCACCTTCGAATTCCTCTATGAGGACGAGCGCTTCTACTTTATCGAGATGAACACCCGTATCCAGGTCGAACACCCGGTGACGGAAATGGTCACCGGTGTAGACCTGATCAGGGAACAGATACGCGTGTGTGCCGGCGAGAAGCTGTCGCTGAAGCAAGAGGATATAGTGATACAGGGCCACTCCTTCGAGTGCCGTATCAACGCGGAGGACCCGAAGACCTTCTTCCCCAGCCCCGGCAGGGTGAACAACTTCCACACCCCCGGCGGCCTCGGCGTGCGGGTCGATTCACACCTTTACTCTGGCTACACGGTACCGGCCAACTACGACTCCATGATCGCCAAGCTGATCACCCACGGCGAGGACCGCGAAACCGCCCTGGCGCGTATGCGCGTCGCCCTGTCGGAATTGGTGGTGGACGGTATCAGAACCAATATCCCCCTGCAGGAGTCGCTGGTGCGGGACGAGGCCTTCGCCCGGGGCGGAGTCAATATCCACTACCTGGAGAAGAAACTGGGGCTCTAACCCGGCCGAGCGGGGCCCGTTGTAAAGCCCATTGCGAATCCAAACCAGTCTCCGGTCGCCACAGGGACGGGCGCGACCGGCAACCCTTATTTCGGGCGCAATAACCGCGGAATCCCTATGCCCTGGCTACAGCTCCGCGTGGATACCGACCGTATCCGCGCGAAAACAATCGAAGAGGCGCTGCTGTTTGCCGGTGCCGTATCCGTCACCCTGCAGGACAATGCCGACCAACCCATTCTCGAGCCCGGCCTGGGAGAAGTGCCCCTCTGGGACCAGACCCGCGTAACCGGCCTGTTCGATGCCGGTGTGGACACCGGGGTCACCGAGGCGAAATGCGCCGCATTTCTGTGCGAACCACTTCCCAACGCCCGCTGGGAGCAACTGGAAGACAAAGACTGGGAGCGCGAGTGGATGTCCCACTACAAGCCCATCCAGTGCAGCGACCAGCTGTGGATCTGCCCCAGCTGGTGCGAACCGCCGCAGCCCCAGGCGGTCAATCTGCTGCTGGACCCGGGTCTCGCTTTTGGCACTGGCACCCACCCCACCACTTTCCTGTGCCTGCAATGGCTGTCCTTGGAGCCGCTGCAGGGCCGGCGCCTGATAGACTTCGGCTGCGGCTCCGGCATTTTGGGTATCGGCGCCCTGCTGCTGGGTGCCGAAAGCGCCCTGGGGATCGATATCGACCCCCAGGCCCTGACAGCCAGCCGCGATAATGCCAGGCGCAACGGCATAGCCCCCGAGCGCTTTCCGGTCTATCTGCCGGAGCAGATGCCCCAGGAGAGTGCGGACCTGCTGCTGGCCAATATTCTCGCAGCCCCGCTGGTGCAGCTGGCGCCGCGCCTGGTTGAACTGACACGCATCGGCGGTCGCCTGTGCCTGTCGGGAATACTGGCGTCACAGTCCCGGCAGGTGAAAGCGGCCTATGCACCCTGGATTGAGTTCGATGAAGATGGACAGCGGGAGGAGTGGGTGCGCATCAGCGGCTCGCGAGTGTGTTAGCAATTACTCAGTTGGGCTCCGCAACCCTTGCCTGGGACGCCGCAAGACGCCTACACTTGACCGCCGATTAATTTCCGCCAAAGCAGTATGTCGCAACTGGTAACCCGCTGCCCCCATTGCAGCACCTCCTTCCACGTTAGCGAGGCGCAGCTGCGCGCCGCCCGCGGTGCCGTGCGCTGTGGCTCCTGCCTGCAGGTTTTCCGCGCGGACGAAAACATTGTGTTCGGTGACAACGACGCCGACCGCAACCTGGAAGCACTGCTGGAAGATGACGACTTCCTGATCCACGACAATATCGATCTGGATGGGGACCTGGACACAGAGCCATCCAAACCCCTTGCGGCAGAGGCCTCCGGGCCCGGGCAGGGCCCTGTCATCGACGAAGCATTCGCGGACAGCGACTGGCAGACCCAGACCGACCCCACCACAGTGATCGAAGACAGCGGGCAGGCGGAGTTTGACAGCGGCGAGCTGGCGCCGGACTGGGACCCGGACCCCCAAAGCGGGGAAATACTGGCCCCAACCCTGGATAGGAGCCCGCCCCGGGATGGGGATGGAATACCCAGCCAGGTGGAGCAATCCCTGGATGACCGCCGCAGGCAGCGCAGCTTCCGCCCCGAGAAGGAACCGCTGTCGGCACCGCCGGACCGACAGCGGCTGCTCTCCGCCATTGAACCGGCGCCGCTGGAAATGACCTGGCGGCCCCGCCGGGACCAACGGATACCCGGATGGCTGTGGACCTTGCTGATGGCCCTTCTGGTTGGCGGCCTGTTGGCACAAACCGCCTATTTCCGCTTCGACAGCCTGAGCAAACGGCAACCCTGGCGCGACCTCTATGCTCTGGCATGCCCCCAGCTGGGCTGTACACTACCCATACTGGCAGATACCGATGCCATCCGCACCGCAAATCTGGTGGTGCGGAGCCACCCCCAGCTAAAAGGTGCTCTGGTGGTGGACGCCGTACTGTTGAACACGGCAGAATTTTCCCAGCCTTTTCCCAATCTGCTGCTGACCTTCAGCGACCTGCAGAATAGGGCGGTGGCGAGCCGCCGCTTTGCCCCCACAGACTACCTCCAGGGGGAGCTGGCCGGCCGCAAGCAGATGCCAAGCGGGAATCCGGTACATATCGCCATTGAGATCGTCGACCCCGGCCTGGCGGCGGTGAACTACGAGCTAGCGATCGCACCCTGACCCTCAGTCCCGGTTTGAAGCTGGCGGAAAAAAGGGCCTGTCACTCCATAAGAACTGTGCAAAGCACAAGCTAAACGCACAACAGGTGACCAAATTGAACGCTTTTTCGCTTTTCCAATACCGATGCAACCGCTATCATAGGCGGCTAGTTCCCGGACCCCGGGTCCAGCGAGGGTCTCAAAATGGCCCCAGAAGCCATATTTTGCGGAGCCTGAGTGTCCCAGAAAATCGCCATAGGCCCCTATGTTATCGGCAGTCCGGTAATCCTGGCGCCAATGGCGGGGGTCACCGACCGCCCTTTTCGCCAGTTGTGCCGGAATATGGGTGCGGGACTGGTGGTGTCGGAAATGGTGACATCGGACACGCGACTCTGGGACAGCCGAAAATCCCGGCTGCGGCTCGAACACAGCGGTGAAGCCGAACCTGTGTCGGTGCAGATAGCCGGAGCAGACCCGGAGATGATGGCGCAGGCTGCCCGGGAGAATGTGCGTCGCGGTGCTCAGATTATCGATATCAATATGGGCTGCCCGGCCAAGAAAGTGTGCCGCAAAGCGGCGGGGTCCGCACTGCTGCGGGACGAGGGACTGGTGGCGGATATTCTGCAGACCGTAGTGCAGTCCGTATCGGTACCGGTAACCCTGAAGATACGCACCGGCTGGTGCCCCGAGTCCCGCAACGGCGTCACTGTGGCCCGGCTGGCGGAGGACATTGGCGTATCCGCCCTCGCCGTACACGGCCGCACCCGCGCCTGCGGCTACCGGGGGCAGGCCGAATTCGATACCATTGCCGAAATTGTATCCAGGGTGAAGATCCCGGTTTTCGCCAATGGCGACATCACCGGTGTGGAAAGGGCCCGCGAGGTGCTCGATTACACCGGCGCCGCAGCGGTCATGGTGGGCCGCGCGGCCCAGGGACGACCGTGGATTTTTCGGCAGATGGCACACTATCTCGCCACCGGGGAACGACTGCCGGAACCCTCAGTGGAAGAGATCAGGGATACAGTGGTCGCCCACTTGGGCGAACTGCACCGTTTCTACGGTGGTGTGGCAGGGGTCCGTATCGCTCGCAAGCACGTGAGCTGGTACCTGAAGACACTCGTGGGGAGCGAGTCTTTTCGCAGCTACTTTCTCCAATTGGAAGACGCAGAAGCACAACATGCCAGCGTTCAGCAGTGGTTTGAACGCCGAATAACTAGAGGGGCACATGCGGCATGAACAACGAAGCATTTATTTCGGATACCAGCGGTTCTGACGAGACATCCCCGGGGGGACAGACTCAACTGCAACGCCCGCAGCAGCAGTCGCTGCGCGACGCGGTTGAGCAGGCGATGGAAAACTATTTCCGTCACCTGGATGGCCAGATGGTGACCGATGTTTACGATATGGTACTGTCAGAGATCGAAGCGCCGATGCTGGAAGTGGTAATGAAGTACACCCGCCACAACCAGACCCGCGCGGCCACCCTGCTGGGGCTCAACCGCGGTACCCTGCGCAAGAAACTGAAGCGCTACGGACTTCTGTAAAGCGCGCTCGCGCCTGCCAAGGCCGGGTAAACGGCGAGGGGGGATGGGAAAACTCATCCCCCCTCGCCGTTTACCGGCACAAATATCACCATTTCGGGTCACTCCTGCCACCGCATGAGGGTGAACCGGCTTCCGCCAAAAAACCAGATGGACCAATTGCTATGACAGACAAGGTGACGATTCGCCGTGCATTGATCAGCGTTTCGGACAAGAGTGGCATTGTGCAATTTGCCCGCCAGTTGGCGGCGATGGGCGTGGAGATTCTCTCCACTGGCGGCACCCACCGCCAACTGCAAGAAGCCGGTATCCCGGTGGTTGAAGTCTCCGATCACACCGGTTTCCCCGAAATGATGGACGGCCGGGTCAAGACTCTGCACCCGACGATACACGGCGGTATCCTCGGCCGCCGGGGCACCGATGACAGCGTCATGGCAGAACACCGTATCAGCCCCATCGACATGGTGGTGGTCAACCTTTACCCCTTCGCACAGACAGTGGCCAAACCGGACTGCCCGCTGGCGGACGCCATTGAAAACATCGACATCGGCGGCCCCACCATGGTGCGCGCAGCGGCGAAAAACCATCGCGACGTGGCCATCGTAGTGAACACCTCCGACTATGACGGTGTTATCGAGGAAATGCTCGCCGGTGATGGCACCCTCAGCCAGGCGAGCCGCTTCAACCTGGCGGTCAAGGCATTTGAACATACCGCCGCCTACGACGGCGCCATTGCCAACTACTTGGGCACTATCCAGGACGGTGCTAAACAGCGCTTTCCGCGGACTTACAACAGCCAGTTCATCAAGAAACTGGATCTGCGCTACGGCGAGAACCCCCACCAGCAATCCGCTTTCTACACCGAGGCGACGCCCGCCGAGGCCAGTGTCGCCACCGCTGTCCAGCTGCAGGGCAAGGCCCTGTCCTACAACAATATCGCCGACACCGATGCGGCGCTGGAGTGTGTAAAAAGCTTCAGCGAGCCCGCCTGCGTCATCGTCAAGCACGCCAACCCCTGTGGCGTCGCCATCGCCGAAGACATCGGCAAAGCCTACGAGTTGGCATTCGCAACCGACAGCGAATCCGCCTTTGGCGGCATTATCTCCTTTAACCGCACACTGGACGGAGATACCGCCAAAACCATCGTCGAGCGCCAGTTTGTGGAGGTGATCATAGCCCCCGCCGTATCCGAGCAGGCCAGGGCCGCGCTGGCGGAGAAAAAAAATGTGCGCCTGTTGGCGTGCGGCCAGTGGAATCCGGAGCCTGTACCAGCCCTTGACTACAAGCGGGTCAACGGCGGCCTGCTGGTCCAGGATCGCGACGACGGCATCATCACCGCCGCGGACCTGCAGGTGGTGTCCCGGCGACAACCCACAGAGGAAGAGTTCTGCGATTTGCTGTTCACCTGGAAGGTGGCCAAATTCGTCAAGTCCAATGCGATTGTCTACGGGCGCAGCGGGCACACCATCGGGATAGGCGCAGGCCAGATGAGCCGCGTAAACTCCGCTCGTATCGCCGCCATCAAGGCGGCGCATGCGGGCCTGGAGGTGGCCGGCTCGGCCATGGCCTCGGACGCCTTCTTTCCGTTCCGGGACGGTATCGACAACGCCGCCGAAGTGGGTATTCGCAGCGTGATTCAGCCAGGCGGCTCAATCCGCGACGATGAAGTCATCGCCGCCGCGAACGAACACGACATGGTGATGGTCTTCACCGGCATGCGCCATTTCCGTCACTGATCGGCTTTTGCTTGCCCGCAACAAATCCGGGCTAAAATACCGCACCAGATTGGATACCAACCGGCCGATACAGGGGGACCCCACATGAACATACTGGTTATTGGCGCAGGTGGCCGCGAGCATACACTGGCCTGGAAAGTGGCCCAGAATCCCGCTGTCGATACTGTGTTTGTGGCGCCGGGCAATGCCGGCACCGCGCGCGAAGCCAAACTCCAGAACGTCGCCATCGGCGTTGACAACTTTACTGCACTGGCGGAGTTCGCCGAATCCAATGGCGTTGAAATGACCATCGTGGGCCCGGAAGCACCGCTGGTGAACGGGATCGTCGACTTTTTCAACAGCCGGGGACTGGCTATCTTTGGGCCCGGCAAAAGCGCCGCCCAACTGGAGGGCTCCAAAGCATTTACCAAGGATTTCCTCCGGCGCTACCAGATCCCCACCGCCGCCTATCGCGACTTCACCACCCTGGAGCCGGCACTGGCGTACATACGCGCCCAGGGAGCGCCGATAGTGGTGAAAGCCGACGGACTCGCGGCGGGCAAAGGCGTGATTGTGGCGGAGACCGTCGAACAGGCCGAACTGGCGGTGCGCGACATGCTGTCCGGCAACGCCTTCGGCGAGGCGGGTTGCCGGGTGGTGATCGAGGAATACCTGACCGGTGAAGAGGCCAGCTTTATCGTGATGGTGGACGGTGAGCATATCCTGCCCATGGCCACCAGCCAGGACCACAAGCGGGCCGGTGACGGCGACACCGGGCCCAACACCGGCGGCATGGGGGCCTACTCGCCGGCGCCGGTTGTAACCGACGATGTCTATGGGCGTATTATGCGGGAAGTGATCGAGCCCACCGTCAAGGGGCTCGCTGCCGATGGCATCCCCTACACCGGCTTCCTCTACGCCGGCCTGATGATCGATGCCGAGGGCGCGCCCAGAGTCATAGAATACAATTGCCGGTTTGGCGACCCCGAGACGCAGCCCATCATGATGCGTCTCAAATCCGACCTGGTGGAACTGTGCCAGGCGGCGCTGGAGAAACGCCTGCACCAGGTGGTGGCGGAATGGGATCCCCGCCCGGCGCTTGGGGTGGTACTTGCCGCCAACGGCTACCCTGGCAGCTATCGCAAGGGCGATGCCATCTCCGGCCTGGAGCGGGCCGACAGCGACACCGCCAAAGTATTCCACGCTGGTACCGCCCTGGATGGGGAGCGCGTGGTAACCAGCGGCGGCCGCGTGCTATGCGCCACCGCCCTGGGGGAAACCGTGGCCGATGCCCAGGCGAATGCCTATACGGCGGCCAGGGCGATACACTGGGAGGGTGCCTTCTACCGCAAGGATATCGGCAGCCGCGCCGTGGCGCGGGAACAGCAACTGGTGGACTGACAATGGCCCGGGAGAGCAGCGACAACATGGGTGGCGGACGAAAACTTTCCGGCTTGGACCGGCTGCTGATCCAGGCGGATCGCGCCCTGCGCACCCTGAGCCCGGGCGCGCCCACTCACACCCGGCCCTCCCCGGCCAGGGGCGAGGATGAAGCGGATTTGAGCGAGGCCGAGCGCCGCCATGCGGCGGGGCTGATGCGGGTCAATCACAGCGGTGAGGTCTGTGCCCAGGCACTCTACCAGGGCCAGGCGCTGACCGCACAGCTGGCGGAGGTGCGCGGTGAAATGGAAGAGGCTGCGGATGAGGAAATCGACCACCTGGCCTGGTGCGAACAGCGCCTGCGGGAACTGGACAGCCGCCCCAGCCTGCTCAACCCTCTCTGGTATGGCCTGTCGTTCGGTCTCGGGGCCGCCGCCGGCAAAATAGGCGACCGGGTGAGTCTCGGCTTTGTCGCGGCCACCGAAGAGAGAGTCTGTGACCACCTGCAAAGCCACCTGCAGCGCCTGCCGGCCCAGGACCGCCGCAGCCGCGCCGTGGTGGAGCAGATGCTGGTGGACGAAGAAGCCCACCAGCACGCGGCGCTGGCGGCTGGAGGGACAGAGTTTCCGCGGCCACTCAAGGGCCTGATGACACTGGTGTCCAAGGTAATGACCTCGGCCAGCTACCGCCTTTAGCCCCGCCGGCAAGCGCCCCCTGCGCGGATTGCCCCACTGTCGCTGGAGGGTCAAACCTCCTCGATGCGGAAGCGGTGCACCATTTCCACTCCGGCGTTTTTCAGCATGATGGAGGCGGAGCAGTATTTCTCCGCCGACAGCTCTACCGCCCGGGCCACCTGGGCCTCCTTGACATTGCGGCCACGCACCACGAACTCCATTTCAATCCGCTCGAAAGGGGCCGGTACCGCATCGGGGCGCTGGGCGCTGAGTTCGCAATGGCAGGAAAAAATCTCCTGGCGAGCCTTCTGTAAAATGTTCACTACATCGTAGGAGGCGCAGCCACCCACCCCCAGCAACAGCATTTCCATGGGGCGGATGCCGTTGTTTTTCTGTCCACCTTCCATGACCACAGAATTGCCGCTGCCGGCCTCGCCTATAAATGTTACCCCATCAACCCAGCTTACCTTGGCCTGCATCCGCTAACTCCCGCTCATAACAAGGACGCGGAGCTTAGCATATCCGCACTCCCCTATCCGAGGCGGCAACGCCTCGTAGCGAAGAGCCTGAGCGGGCCAGTTTGGTCAAACGGGGCCAGCGGACAACGAAATAGCCGTCGACAACACAAAAGTTATTCCGAACGTTGGCAAAATCACGGTGTCACAGGTCACATTGCACACCTTTCCTGCCCTGGGCCACTTTTGGCGACGGGGAATTAGCGCCATAATCCCAACTTGCTGCCACGTCTCTCTGTGCGAGGCACACAACTAAAAAAAAGGAGTAGGTCCGTGACGGTTGCTATTGAAGAATTCATGTCTGTGGGGAACATTGAAGACTTTCTCGCCCATTGCCACCGGCGCCGCTACCCGGCCAAAAGCACCATCATCTACGCCGGTGACCGCTGTGAGTCACTCTATTTTATCTTGCGCGGCTCGGTGGCGGTTCTGATCGAAGACGACGAGGGGCGGGAAATGATTGTCGCCTACCTGAATGACGGCAATTTCTTTGGCGAAATGGGACTCTTCGACCAGGACACCCGCAGCGCCTGGGTGCGCACCAAGACAGAGTGCGAAGTGGCGGAGATTTCCTACGCCAAGTTCCAGGAGCTGACGCGGCAGAACCCCGAGTTCCTATTTGCTCTGGCCACGCAGATGGCCAGCCGGTTGCGCAACACCACGCGCAAGGTGGGGGATCTCGCCTTCCTGGACGTCACCGGCCGGGTCGCCCGCACCCTGCTGGATCTGTGCAACGAGCCGGATGCCATGACCCACCCGGAGGGTATGCAGATTAAAATCACCCGCCAGGAAATCGGCCGCATCGTCGGCTGCTCGCGGGAAATGGTGGGCAGGGTACTGAAAACCCTGGAAGAACAGGGGCTGGTATCGGTCAAAGGCAAGACGATGGTGGTCTACGGCACCCGCTGATGCCGGCCTGACCCAGAGGCGAAGCGCGCGACTGAGCCTCTGCACTATCCGCTTAGGGGCGTAAAGCGACCACCAAACTCGCAAATTAAGTGCATAACCATTTGATTTGGCGTCGAGGTTTGCGGACATGGGCCGCAAACCCTTGCTGAGAAAAGCCGGGAAAGGTTTTTCCCTAGGCCCTGTTAACAGACACTAGTTAAACATCTCCATCAGCTTGCGCCCCGGCTCCTCTTCGCGCATAAAAGCCTCACCCACTAGAAAAGCGTTCACATCGTGACCGCGCATGGCCGCCACATCGTCGGTGGTGTGGATACCGCTCTCGGTGACCACGATACGGTCCGCGGGAATCAGATCCAACAGCTGAAAAGTGGTCTCCAGCTGGACACTGAAGGTGTGCAGGTTGCGGTTGTTGATACCGATCAACCGGTTGGGCACGGCCAGAGCCCGCTCCAGTTCCACACGGTCGTGCACTTCCAGCAGGACATCCAGGCCCAGCTCCGCAGCCAGCCCGTTGAGGTCCTGCATCTGTGCATCCTCCAGGCAGGCGGCGATCAGCAGAATACAGTCGGCACCAATGGCCCGGGCTTCATACACCTGGAAGGGGTCCACAGTGAAGTCCTTGCGCAACACCGGCAGCCGCACCGCGGCGCGTGCCTGCTGCAGATAGGCATCGGCGCCCTGAAAGAAATCCACGTCCGTCAACACCGACAGACAGGCCGCGCCACCCCGTTCATAACTGGTGGCTATCTCGGCGGGAATGAAGTTCTCGCGAATCACGCCCCTGCTGGGGGAGGCTTTCTTGATCTCCGCGATTACCGCCGCCTGGCCCGCCGCCAGCCTGGCTTCTATCGCCTGCACGAACCCGCGCGTGGGCGGTTGGTCCAGTGCGCGGGCGCGGATCTCCGGGAGCGGGCAACTGCGAATACGCTCCGCCACCTCCTGCCATTTGCGCTCTACCACCTCGGTCAAAATAGTGGGAGTACTCACGCCTGCTCCTCCCGCGGACGGAAAGCACTGGTAAACGCCGCCAGATCCCTGATTTTCTCCCCGGCGAGGCCGCCGGCAATGGCGTCCTGGGCCATGGCAACCCCCTGCTTCGGGGTCCCGGCGACACCGCTCGCATAGATGGCCAAACCCGCGTTGAGGGCGATCATATCGGCCGCCTTGGCCGCCGCCTGGGTGGTCTGCTTGCCCAGGGCATCGCCGATCAGCGCCAGGGACGCACCGGCACCGGAAACCGACAGCCCCTCCAGGGAGCGCCGCTGAAGACCGAACTCTTCCGGTCGAATCTGCAACTCGCGCAGTTCGCCGTCCCTCAGTTCCACGGCGAAGGTATCCGCCGCTATGCTGGCTTCGTCGAGACCGTCGTCGCTGTGCATCACCAGCACATGCTCCGAGCCGAGGGTGCGCAGCACTTCCGCCAGCATCCGGCAGTGGGCGCGGTCGTAGACCCCGATCACCTGGCGCTTGACGCCAGCCGGGTTGGTCAGGGGGCCGAGCAGGTTGAAAATGGTGCGCATCCCGAGGGCCCTGCGCGGGCCTATGGCATAGCGCATGGCGCTGTGGTGACTGGGCGCGAACATAAAGCCCACGCCGAGGGTTTCGATACAGCGGCCCAGCTGGTCCGGGGTCAGCTCCAGAAAGACCCCCGCCCGCTCCAGCAGGTCCGCGGCGCCACTGCTGGAGGAGACGGAACGGTTGCCGTGTTTCGCCACCCGGGCACCGGCGGCGGCAGCGACAAAACTGGCCGCAGTGGACACATTGAACAGGTTTGCGCCGTCACCACCGGTGCCCACTATGTCCACAGCGTTGGTGAGATCCACCTGCACCGGCCGGACCAGCGCGCGCATCACTTCCACCGCTCCGGCGATCTCGTCCACCGTCTCGCCGCGCGCGCGCAGCGCCACCAGCAGCCCGCCGATCTGCGCATCCTCCGCCTCGCCGCGCATTACCTGGCCCATGACATCGCGCATTTGCGCACGCTGCAGATGCCTGTTGTCCACCAGCGCGGCAATCGCCTCCTGAATATTCATGTGATCCCCCAGCAGCTCTAGGCTTGCAGAAAATTTTTCAGCATATCGTGGCCGTGTTGAGTCAGGATGGACTCGGGGTGAAACTGCACCCCCTCCACCGACAGTTCGCGGTGGCGCAGACCCATGATTTCGTCGATCTCCCCCGCCTCAGTCTCGGTCCAGGCAGTGACCTCCAGGCAGTCGGGCAGACTGTCCTTGTCCACCACCAGCGAGTGGTAGCGGGTGGCCTCGAAGGGGTTCGACAGGTTGTGAAACACACCGAGGTTGTTGTGCACAATGGGGGAGGTTTTGCCATGCATCACCTTGCGCGCGCGCACCACCTGTCCGCCGAACACCTGGCCGATACTCTGCAGACCGAGGCAGATGCCCAGAATCGGCACCCGGCCGGCACAGTGGCGGATGGTTTGCATGGAAATGCCCGCCTCGTTAGGGGTGCAGGGACCGGGCGAGATCACAATTTTCTCCGGTGCCAGGCGGTCGATATCCTCCACTCCTATCTGGTCGTTGCGCTTTACCACCACTTCCGCCCCCAACTCGGCCAGATACTGCACCACGTTGAAGGTGAAGGAATCATAGTTGTCGATCATCAAAATCATCGCCCGCTGCCCTCGCCCCTTGATGCCGGAAAGTTATTTTCCATACGCCTCTGCAACCGCGCCAGCGCCTCCTGAGTGGAGCGCAGCTCCCGTACAATTTCAGTCTGACTCGGGGGCAATTGCAACTCATCCAGGCGCCTCAGCTTGGCTTCCTCCAGATTGTTCAGTACCACCCCGATAAACAGGTTGATCATCACGAAGGCCCCCATCACTACAAAGCTGACAAAGTAGAGCCAGGCCCAGGGCATGGACTCCATGGCCACATACATGATGTCGGTCCAGTCCTCAAAAGTGACGATGCGGAACAGGCTGAGCAGTGCGATGGGCAGGTTGCGCCAGTGGGTCGGATCCACCTCGTGGAACAGAAAATAACCGGCCACACCGTAGATATAAAAAATCAGCCCCATCAACAGCGCTATGTGAAACATGCTGGGCAGGCTGCGCAACAGCGTATCCACCAGCAGCCTCAGCTCCGGAAACGCCGACACCAGGCGCAGTACCCGCAGCACCCGCACCAGGCGCGCCAATGTCGCCAGCGGTCCCGCCGCGGGGATCAGGCTGAGCGCGATGATTGTGAAATCGAAGCAGTTCCAGCCGCTGGCAAAGTAGCGCCAGGGCCGGCTGCCATGGGCCAGTATCTTGCAGATCGCCTCGGCGATAAAAGCGGCCAGAATGAACTGGTTGATGCCCTGCAGTAGCGGGCCGAACCGGGCGCTCATCCACGCGGAGGTTTCCAGCCCCACCACCACGCCGTTGAGCAGGATCAAACCGATAATCAAGTGGTTGAACAGGGGCGCGGCGACGATGCGCCGGCACTGGTCCACCAGACTCGCCCCCTGGGGGACACTCGCCTCGCTCATGACACCGGCTCTCCATCCCCATTGCCGCCGGCCATGGCGGCGGCGCGGAACAGGGCGCGCGCCTTGTTCATGGTTTCATCCCACTCCGCCTGGGGATCTGAATCCGCCACCAGCCCGGCTCCGGCCTGAATGTACAACTGGCCGCCTTTGATCACCGCCGTGCGGATGGCAATGGCCGTATCCATATTGCCATTCCAGGCCAGATAACCCACGGCGCCGCCATAGATACCGCGCTTTTCCGGTTCCAGCTCATCGATAATCTCCATAGCGCGGATTTTCGGCGCCCCGGACAGAGTGCCCGCCGGCAGGGCCGCGCGCAGCGCGTCTATGGCCGACAGGCCCCGCTGCAGTTTCCCGGTCACATTGGAGGTGATGTGCATCACGTGGGAGTATCTTTCCACCACCATCCTCTCGGTGACACGCACACTGCCGGTTTCCGCCACACGGCCCACATCGTTGCGGCCCAAATCGATCAACATCAGGTGCTCGGCGATCTCCTTGGGGTCCGCCAGCAGTTCCCGCTCCAATGCGGCATCCTCCTCCGCATTGGCACCGCGACGGCGGGTGCCGGCCAGTGGGCGCACCGTCATATCGCCATCCTCCAGGTGCACCAGAATCTCCGGACTGGAACCCACCACCTGGTGATCCCCCAGGTCGAGAAAATACATGTAAGGGGATGGATTGAGACTGCGCAGCGCCCGATAGAGATTGATCGGCGGCGCACTGAACGGCGTCGATAGCCGCTGCGAAGGCACCACCTGCATGACGTCCCCGGCGAGAATATACTCCTTCACCCGCCCCACGGCCGCCTTGAACGCCTGGGCGCCAAAGTGGGAACGAAACGCAGACTCCTGCAATCCGCGCCCATCCATATCCAGTGCCGGCAGCGGCGGCACCGGCTGCGACAGGCGGGCCGCGAGACTGTCTAGGCGCTGCAGAGCGTGATCATAGGCGTCATCCAGTGCCGGATCCGCATGAGCGATAAGAATCACCGCCCCCGCCAGATTGTCGAACACCACAAGCTCGTCACTGACCATCAGCAGGATATCCGGATTGCCGAGACTGTCCGGGGGGGCGCCGACGGCCAGGCGCGGCTCTATGTAGCGCACACAGTCGTAACCGAAATAGCCCACCATGCCGCCGTTGAAGCGCGGCAGGCCCGGCAACTCCGGTACCCGGTAACGGCGCTGGAACTCCTCCACAAACGCCAGGGGATCGACTGCTTCGCAGCGCTCTGTCACCTCCCCATCGCACTCCACCTCTATCCGGTGCCCGTATACCCGCAGCAGCGTGCGCGCCGGCAGGCCGATAATGGAGTAGCGCCCCCACTTCTCCCCCCCTTGCACCGATTCCAGCAGATAACTGTAGCGACCCGCGGCCAGTTTCAGGTAGGTGGACAGCGGCGTTTCAACATCCGCAAGCACACGGCGCAACAGGGGAATGCGGTTGTATCCGGCCGAAGCGAGCCGGCGGTATTCGCTGGGGGTCATGGCGACTCCGAAGATATTCGGGAGAGTTTCACTCGAGCGGAGCCGGCAAATCCCATCCGCTCGACCAGGGGCCCGGCGCGAAAAACAGGCAGCGCGGGCTTCAGGGGATCAGTGGCACCATCGCCAACTGTCGACATGGAGGGCGGAACGATTCACGGCAAAGCCTCATTTTTCCAGCGCGCCAGTGTACAAAGACCACCCCAGGCGGGCAAGGCCCCCGGCCCTACCCGCCCCGGGGCAGCTGTGTGCGCATGGCGGCGATAGCCTCGCCGTACTCTTCGGCATTGAAGATAGCCGAGCCGGCCACAAACGTATCGGCACCGGCGACGGCGATCTCGCCGATGTTATCCCGGGTCACCCCGCCGTCGATCTCCAGGCGTATCTGCCGGCCGGACGCATCGATCAGCTTGCGCGCCTCGCGCAGTTTGCACAGAGTGGCGGGGATGAATTTCTGCCCGCCGAAACCGGGGTTCACAGACATCAGCAACAGCATGTCCAACTTGTCCGTGACATACCTGACCGGGTCCAGGCCGGTGGCCGGGTTCAGCACCAGCCCGGCCTTGCAGCCGAGACTGCGGATCAGCTGCAGGGAGCGGTCCACATGGCGCGACGCCTCCGGATGGAAGGTGATGTAGGTGGCCCCGGCATCGGCAAACATGCGAATCAAATCGTCTACCGGTTCCACCATCAGGTGCACGTCGATCGGCGCTTCTATCCCGTGACTGCGCAGCGCCTTGCACACCATGGGACCTATGGTGAGGTTGGGTACATAGTGATTGTCCATCACATCGAAATGCACCCAGTCGGCCCCAGCGGCCAGTACCGCCTCCACTTCTTCGCCGAGGCGGGCGAAATCGGCGGAGAGGATCGACGGTGCAATCTTGTAGTCCGGCATGGAATACTCCTAATTATTAACCCGGCAACTTACTCAGGGCCTGTTTATAGAGTCACGTAAGACGCGCTTCCAGTCTCTGCAGACGCTCCGGTGTCCCCACGTCACACCAGTCGCCATCAAACAACTCCGCCTGCAGGCGATCTTCGTTGTAGGTGAAAACCTCACCGAGGCCAAAACAGCGGCGGGCCCGGGGATAATCGCGCAGTATCTCCGGGCGCAGCCAGCTGATTCCGGCAAAGGTATAGCGGGGTTTGACGGTACCGGACAACAGCCCCCTTTCGATACCGAAATCCCCCTCGGGATTATGGGGGGGATTGGGCACCATAAGAAGCCGGCCGGGACACCCGTCCGGCAGTGGCCGGGCCAGCCAAGCCGCCGGGTCGAAATCGCTCCACACATCGCCGTTTATCACCAGAAAGGGCTCCTCTCCCAACAGTGGCAGCGCCCGTATCAGACCTCCGGCGGTCTCCAGCGGTTCTTCCTCCTGCGAATAGCGGATACACAGCCCCCAGCGGTCGCCACTCCCCAGGTGCTCGCGGATCTGGACGCCCAGGTGACTCAGATTGATCACCAGGCGGCGCACACCGGCTGCAGCCAGCCGCTCTAGGGTGTGCTCGATCAGGGGCTTGCCGCTGACCTCCAACAATGGCTTGGGGGTGTGCTCAGTCAGCGGCAGCATACGCCGGCCAATACCCGCGGCCAACACCATAGCGACGGGGCCCCGGGATTGCTTGCTTTGACTCATTGGGTCACCCCGTATATCTGTCTGTCGGTGTCGCCGGCGCTGCGGTAGTCGCGATACCAGTGACAATGCTCCAACAGCGGCAGCAATCGCGACCGAAACCATTCGGCGAAGGGCCGCAGTTCCGGGTAGCGGTCCGCCACCTCCAGCGCATAGCGGATTACAAGGGGCAGGTAGGGCAGATAGCTGTCTTTACCGTCGCGCAGGTGCAGGCGCGGGAACAGGCCCAGCACCTTGATATGCCTCTGCAGTCCCATCCAGTCGAACCAGCGCAGAAACCTCTGCGCCGGCACGGCTTCCATGATGCCGGCCACTTCAGCGTTGACGGCGTAGCACAGTGCCCAGCGTTGTACCCGATCCTGGGGCCAGCGCACATAACAGTCCCGTAACAGAGACACCAGGTCGTAAGTCACCGGGCCCCAGACCGCGTCCTGAAAGTCCACCACCCCCGGGCGCTCGCCATCGCGCAGCATCAGGTTGCGGCTGTGGTAGTCCCGGTGCACCAGCACCCGGGGCTGCTCTTCCGCACTGTCCAGCAGCAGTGCAAAAGTGTCTTCCAGCAGGGCCAGGTCCGCAGCTTCAAGGCGATAGCCGAGCATGTTCTCCGCCAGCCATTCCGGCAGAATGCGCATTTCATTCAATAACAGCTCGCGGCTATAGAGGGGAAAAAGATCCTCCTGGGCCGGAATCTGCTGCAGGCACAGCAGCTCGTTCAGCACTTCCCCGTAAAGTCCGGCAACACTGTCCCCATCGAGCCTTGCAAAGAGCTGGGTGTCGCCCAGGTCCTCCAACAGCATAAATCCCTGTTCAGTGTCTGCGGCCGCCACCATTGGCGTGTGGATACCGTGGCGGCGCAAATAATCCGCCACGGCCACAAACCGCTGGGGATCGGTAAACTCCGGCGGGGAGTCCACCGCAATCATGCTGGGCCTGCTGCCGGTGCGGAAATAACGGCGGAAACCCGCGTCACCGGCCAGCGGCTGTAGCGGCGTGCCGTTGCCGCTCTTGAGCGCACGGGCACACCAGCGGCTCAATCCGCTGCGCCGCTGGTCGACCCCATCTCTTTCAAGTCGCTCACTCATGAGCCGCTACTACTCCACAAATCCCGGCTGGCATTTTAGCGGCGGCACCGCCGCCGTCCAGCGACAAGCTCTTCTTTCCACCCCCACCGGCAGGCGAAACCAACAAAATTGATAGCCCCGTTAGTAGTGTGCACCATGCCCACATTGAAGTAGAATCAATCGCTGATTTTCCGCGCGCCGCCCGCCCGCGCCTCGCCACGGAACAAACTCTAAAGATAGCCGGAACATATCACCTGATGCTGGAAGCTTCCCGGTGGCGCCGCCTGGCGCTGGCAATTAGACAGATCCCCCGACCGCACCCACTCGCTATCGGTTTTCTCGCCACGCAGCCGCTGTGGGGCCAGGGGGCACTGGCGCAGACGGCAGACCCCGTGGCCGGCTCCGTGGAGGAATACAACCCCTACCTCTATCTGGACTGGCTGCCGGCCGATCAGCTGCCCCCGGCCCGCCGGGCGGCAATGCCGGCGGCCTGCAGCGGCGCTTTCGTCGCGCCCCCGGCCGACTATCCGGATGCGGCTCTGCTGCCGCAGGACGCCCCCATGCGGGCCACCGCCGACACCTCACAGCAGTCACTGGTGGACGGCACTGCGGAACTGCGCGGCAATGTCCGCATCACCCAGGGTTACCGCCAGCTGTTCGCCGACGAGGTGGATGTCAACCGCGCCCAGAGCACCGCCTATCTGCGCGGCGCCATTGAACTGCGGGAGCCCAACCTGCTGGTGCGGGGTCGCGCCGCCGAAGTGCACACCGACAGCAGGGCGGCCGCCATCGAGGATGCCACCTACGTCATCCACGACCAGTATGTTCACGGCAGTGCCAGCTATGCGACGCGGGAGGCCAGCGGCGAACTGATACTGACCCAGGGGGACTATACTCGCTGCGAACCGGGCAACGTATTCTGGCGCATGACAGGGGGCGAAATCGCAATCGACAATGTCGAACGGCAGGGAACCGCCCGCGATGTGCGCCTGGAGGTGCTGGATGTACCGGTGTTTTATTTCCCCTATCTGCGCTTTCCCGTCGGCGATGCGCGCCTGTCCGGATTCCTGTTCCCCAGCATCAGCAACAGTGACGAGAACGGCTGGGATGTGGCCATCCCCTACTACTGGAACATAGCGCCGCAACTGGATGCCACCATAGTGCCGCGCTATATCCAGTACCGCGGGTCCGGCGCCGAGGTGGAGGTGCGCCACCTGAGCCCCTGGTTCAACACCGAAGTGCGCGCCGCCGGCCTGCCCAACGACAAGGGCGGCGACGATGAGGATGCCCGCAGCCTGATCCGGCAGGGATTCCCGGAGGATCTGGTGCTGCCCGCCAAAGGCAAGGACCGCTGGCTCGCCAACATCGAGCAGCAGGGCAGCAGTGGCGGCCCCTGGCGCACCAAGATCGATTACACCAAAGTCAGCGACCCGGATTATTTTCGCGACCTGGACACCGCCAACCTGAGTGTCTCCGCGGAAACGGCCTTGAGTCAGAGTGCCCAGGCGGGCCTGTCCGGGGAGCACTGGCAGGCAACCCTGCGCGCACAGGAATACCAACAGCTGGTGAAAGACCGCTTCGAAACCTACAGTCAGCTGCCCCGCCTCAATATCGATGGCGACTACCGCTGGGGCGACTTGGCCCTAGCGCTGCAGCACGAAGTCACCAGTTGGGACCACGACGAAGAGGAAACCATTCGCTTTATCGCCGATGTGGGCAACCCGGACAGTGTCACTGAACGGACGCGCAATTTCGTCAATGCCCGGCGGATGCGCATCGACTACGAACTGGACTGGGACAAGCAGTGGCTGTGGGGCTATATCACCCCGGGACTGGCATTCCGCTATCTCTCTTACAGTCTCGACAATGAATTCCTGCGCCCCGACGCGAGTTCCTCACCGGAGGCATCCGCCGGCCAGGTCACACTGGATACCGGCCTGTTCTTCGAGCGCAACGCCACCGCCTTCGGCCGGGACTATGTGCAGACCCTGGAGCCGCGGCTGTTCGCGCTGGGCAGCTCCAGGGCGGACCAGAGCGACTTTATCGATGTAAGCACCAGTCCCAGCGATGGCGGCAACGATTTGTTGTTCGACACATCGCTGTTCACTTTCAGCTATGACCAGCTGTTCCGCGACAGCCGCTTTACCGGCAAGGACCGCATCGACGATGCGGACCGGGTGGCACTGGGGCTCACCAGCCGCATCATCGACCCGTCTAGCGGCCGCGACCTGTTCACCCTCAGCGGCGGGCAGATTTTCTACCTGCAGGATCGGGAAACCACACTCAGAGGCATCGTCGAGGACGCGCCCCGGTCGGAGTTTGCCGCCCGCCTGGAGAGCTACCCCATCGAATCGATGCGGATTGCCAGCGAACTCATCTACGACGACGATCGGGGAGAGATGAACCGCGGCAACTTCAGCCTGCGCTACCTCGACGACGATCTCAGGCTGTTCAACCTCGGCTACCGCTACCTGCGCCAGGAGGAGGAGTTCGATCTCGACGACAACCTGATCCGCGGCCCGGTGCGGCAAGTGGACGCGTCCATGGTACTGCCTGTCAGCGCCTCCCTCTCCATTCTCGCCAGGGCCAACTACGATATCACCTTCGACCGGGAACTGGAGTATCTGGCGGGAATCGAATATGACAGCTGCTGCTACCGCGCCCGTGTGGCCTGGCGGCGCACCCTGGACAACAATCTGGCGGACGTGGTCCAGCCGGAGGACCTGACATTCGACGAGGGTATCTATCTGGAGATTCAGCTCAAGGGCTTGGCGGGACTGGGTACCACCGTAACCCGTATGCTCAGCCAAGGCATCCCCAACTTTGCACAGAGAGAATTACTGAAACAGTGATGAAACTAACGACCAAACTCAATTACAAAAACGGTCTGCTGGCACTGCTGGCGTTCGGTGCACTCGCTGCGAACCTGGCCTGGGCGCAAGTACAGCAACTGGACGCGGTGGTGGCGGTGGTCGACGACGACGTTGTCATGGCCAGCGAGCTGCAACAGCGCCTGAATACCATCATGACGCAGATCAGCGCCCAGCAGGTGGAGGCGCCGCCCATAGAAATCCTCCGCCGGCAGGTGCTGGAACAACTGATTATCGAACGGCTGCAACTGCAGATGGCGGCCCGCGCCGGTGTCACCGTCGCGGACAACGAGCTGGACCAGGCCATCGCCCGGGTGCAGCAGAATGCCGGCGTCAGCCCGGAGCAGTTTCGCCAGCGTATTGCCGCCGACGGTATGTCGATGAAATCCTTCCGCGAACAGATCCGCCAGGAGCTGATGATCCGCCAAGTGGAGCAGGGCAGCGTCAATCGCCGCATCCAGATCAGCGAGCAGGACGTCGACAACTTCCTGCGTTCCAAGGAGGGCGAGTTCTGGAAGTCCCCCCAGTACGAGTTGGGCCACATTCTGATTCCGGTCAACTCCAGCGCCCCCGCGGACGAAGTTTCCAGGGCCCGCGCCAAGGCCGAGCAGCTGGCACAGGAAATCAGAGACGGCGCCGACTTCCGCCGCCTGGCCATTGCCAATTCAGCCGGCCAGAATGCCCTCTCCGGGGGCGACCTGGGCTGGCGCAAAACAGTCGAGCTTCCCACTCTGTTCGCCGATGCCCTGGAAGGCCTCCAGGTGGGCGAGGTCACCAGCCCCTTCCGCAGTGACGCCGGCTTTCACCTGCTGAAGATCCACGCCCAGCGGGGCGCCAGCGAACAGATGGTGGAACAGACCAAGGTCCGCCATATCCTGATAAAGACCTCCGAGATCCGCACCGATGACGATGCCTATAACCTCCTTATCGATCTGCGGCAACAGCTGGAAAAAGGTGCCGACTTTGACCAGCTGGCGCGTGAATACTCGGAGGACATCGGCACCATGCTGGCCGGCGGCGACCTCGGCTGGTCCACCCCCGGGCAGTTCGTACCCGAATTCACCCAGGCCATGGACAATACCCCGGTAGGTGAGATCAGCCTGCCTTTCCGCAGCCAGTTTGGCTGGCATATTCTGCGTGTGGACGGCCGTCGCCAGCAGGATATGACCGACCGCTATATTCGCAACCAGGCCGCGAACCTGCTGCGCAACCGCCGCTATCAGGAAGAGCTGCAGAACTGGCGCCGCGAAATCCGCGACCAGGCGTACGTGGATATCAAATTGCCCGACCTGAGAGACGACACCGACGCAGACAACACCACGGACGGAGGCGCACAGCCGGCCCAATGATCCCACGGATAGCCCTGACCCCCGGCGAACCCGGGGGTATCGGTCCCGAACTCACGGTCAAACTGGCGCATCTGCGCGACCCCCAGCCGGCGCAACTCATCGCCGTTGCCGACCCGCAGCTGCTGGAGCAGACAGCCAGGGCGCTCCAACTGCCCCTGACACTGATACCCTTCGATCCCCAACGCCCGGCGGCAGATACTCCGGCAGACTGCCTGTACCTGCTGCCTGTGTCCCTCCGCGCGCCGGCAACCGCCGGCACCCTCAACCCCGGCAACGCCGCCTATGTGGTGGAAAGCCTGCGCCTGGCTGCCGAAGGCTGCCTGACACGTACCTTCGACGCGCTGGTGACCGGCCCGGTACACAAAGGTGTCATCAACGACGCCGGTGTCCCCTTCAGTGGACACACGGAATTTTTTGCCCAGTGCGCCGGCGTCAATCGAGTGGTCATGATGCTGGCCGCCGGGGACCTGCGTGTCGCCCTGGCAACCACCCACCTGCCCCTGAAAGACGTCAGCGCAGCAATTACCAGCGAGCGCCTGGATCGGGTGATCGGCATACTGCATCGCAGCCTGAAGCAGACATTTGGTATCCCGCAACCGCGGATCGGCGTCTGTGGGCTCAACCCGCACGCCGGTGAAAGCGGCCACCTCGGGCGCGAGGAAATCGAGATCATCGAGCCGGTACTGGCGCGGCTGCGGGCACTGGGTATGCAACTGCTGGGTCCCCTGCCCGCCGATACGCTGTTCACGCCACCGCAGCTGGCCCGCTGCGATGCGGTGCTGGCCATGTACCACGACCAGGGGCTGCCGGTATTGAAATTTCACGGCTTCGGCCAGGCGGTCAATATCACCCTTGGCCTGCCGTTTATCCGCACCTCCGTAGACCACGGCACCGCCCTCGGTATCGCCGGCCACAACTCAGCCGACTGCGGCAGCCTGAGGGCGGCACTGGCGCAGGCGATACAACTGACTGAGCTGCGCGCTGAAGGTGAGGCCGGTCATTGATCCGTTTATGCTCAGGGCTTCGAGGCCGGGTCCAGGCGGGCGGCTACTGTTAACCCGGCAGTTTATTGAGTTGCCGGGTTAATATTGAGATACCTATGTTGAGATACCTATAGAGTTGCCGGATTGATAAGTCCCACAACTTCTTCTGTGTGAAAGGGCGCCAAAGCGTGTATGGTGGCGCATCAATGCAACCGTCATATGCTGTTTTGTATGGATAACTTTTTCCAACCCAGGGCGCGCAAACGTTTCGGCCAGAATTTTCTGGTAGACGAGAACATTATCGAGCGCATTGTGCGCGCTATAGCCCCCAGGGAAACGGATCGCCTGGTGGAGATAGGACCGGGACAGGGCGCCATCACCGCCCTGTTGCTGCACCACTGCCCGGGGCTGACGGCGGTGGAACTGGACCGCGACCTGATCCCAATACTGAAGTTCAAATTCCGCGATTACCCCGACTTCCGGATTATCGAACAGGATGCACTGAAGTTTGATTTCGGCAGCCTCGCCGGCGACGGGCCCATCCGGGTGGTGGGCAATCTGCCTTACAACATCTCCACGCCACTGCTGTTTCACCTGCTCGGGTTTCGCGGCGCGGTCAGGGACATGCACTTTATGCTGCAAAAGGAAGTGGTGGATCGCATGGTCGCCGCCCCCGGCACCCGGGCTTACGGTCGTCTCGGGGTAATGGTGCAGTACCATTGCAAGGTGCAGGGGCTTTTCCCGGTGCCACCGCAATCCTTTCGCCCTGCGCCGAAAGTGGATTCGGCCATAGTGCGACTGGTCCCCCACCCGACCCCGCCCTATGCGGCAGTGGACGAAAACCTGTTGCAGCGCCTGGTCCAGGTGGCCTTTCAACAGCGTCGCAAGACACTGCGCAATGCGATCAAGCCGCTCTACCCGGACCTGGACGCGGCACAACTGCCTCTGGACGCCGGGCGCCGCCCCGAGACACTGAGCGTGCAGGAGTTCGTACAACTGGCAAACTATCTGTCCACGCTGGACCAATAGCCAACTGTCCCGAACCGGGATACTGGGGGCCGCAGGTCAAGCGTGTAACTGCACGATTTGTTGTGGAGGGTTTGCGAACGTACACCACAAGGCCGGGTTGAGGAAAGCCAAGAAAGGCTTTTGCAACAGCCAGCTGGGGAAGCAAAACAGGATACGGGAATTATTTTGGCCACTTACGCCATTGGAGATATACAGGGTTGTTTTGACCCGTTTATGCACCTGCTGGAGAAGCTGCGCTTCCGGCCTGACCGGGACAAGTTGTGGCTGGCCGGGGACATGGTACACCGCGGGCACGACAGCCTCAGTACCCTGCGCTTCCTGTACAAACACCGCGCCCAGGTGACAGCGGTACTGGGCAATCACGATCTGCACCTCCTGGCGCTGGCCCACGGCGCCAAATCCCTGACCGACAAAGAGCGCGACCTGGCAAAGGTCCTGCGGGCCAAGGACGCGGACAAACTGTTGCACTGGCTGCAAAAGCAGCCGCTGGTGGTGCACAAAAAAGGCTTCACCATGGTGCATGCGGGTATTCCCCCCATGTGGAGTGTCACCAAAGCGGTGGAATTATCCCGTGAGGTGCATCAGGCCCTGAGCGACGACGCCATGGCAAAGGCCTATTTCTACGGTATGTATGGCAACGAACCCCACTGCTGGAACGATCACCTGGTGGGTGTGGAGCGCCTGCGCTCCATCACCAACTACTTCACCCGCATGCGCTTCTGCAAAGAGGATGGCACCCTGGACCTGGTGACCAAGCGCGGTGCCGACGCAGGGCACGATGGCTACCGTCCCTGGTTCAGCCATAAGCGGCGAAAAACCCGCAACGACAAAATCCTATTTGGCCACTGGGCCGCCCTGGAGGGGCGCGCCGATACCCCCAACGTCTACGCGCTGGATACCGGCTGTGTTTGGGGGGGATATCTCACCGCCATGCGGCTCAGCGATGAAAAGTTTTTCTGCACCGATTGCGGTCTCTGACACAGAGACCGGCCCGTTCCAGTGGGACTATGCAATAAGTTGCCGGATTAATTAGTGTGAACAGGCCCCAGGGTCGCGCCCCGGGCCTCATCGAGATACTCCTTGATTGGCTGGCGGTAATTGCGGCTGACTTTTATTTGCGAACCGCTGCTCAGTGTCAGCTGATATTCACCCTTGCTCAGCACCCTGATATGGTCGATAAAAGTCAGGTTGACCAGTGTGGACCTGTGCACCCGCTTGAAAGTATCGGCGCACAACTGCTGTTGCAATTCCTTCATGGTGCTGCGCATCACATGGGTCTCGCCGCCGGCGTGTACGCACATATAGTCTCCCGCAGCATCTATCCACTCGATATCCGCCTGATTCACCATCACGATACGACTGCGGTCCTTGATCGCCAGCTTGCGCGGAGCCGCCGCAGTATCCTGCAAAACCTGCTGGTCTCCTCCGCCCCCCTCACTGTCCTCTGCCCCTTCCACCCGCGCAATGGAATTCAGCAGGCTTGCCTTGGTGCCGGCGCGGCTGTCAGGGGTGCCATGCCCGGCGCCCGGACCCTGCGCCAGAAGGCGTTCACGGGCCCGGTCTACCGCCAGTTGCAACCGCTCAACTTCCAGTGGCTTCAGCACATAGTCGACCGCATGTATTTCGAACGCCTCCAGGGCGAACTGGTCGTAGGCGGTGGTAAAAATTACCAGCGGCATAGTATCGGCCTGTAGGGCACGCACCACGTCGAATCCCCCCATGCCAGGCATTTGGATGTCCAGAAATACCAGATCCGGGGTGCATTCAGCGATCGCCGACACCGCTTCGCGCCCGTTGCGACAAGTTGCCAGCACCTCCATATAAGGGAGTTCCTGCAACATGGATTTTATCAAGCGCAGCGCCAGGGGCTCATCATCCACAGCGATGACTCTCAGTGGCTTCACAGCGGTCACTCCTATGCCGGTATCTTGCCGGTCTTGTTATTTGCTGAGTCAGTTTCAAAAGGGATGCGGATGGTTACCCGCATACCGCCGCCCGGTGCCCAGTCCTGCTGCAACCCGTAGCCGTCGCCATAAAGCGTCTTCAGTCTGTCGCGAATATTCGACAGGCCGACACCCGTCGAGGACGGAACCTCACCGGAATTTCCTGAACCGCCACAGCGGCTGCCGGAATCCGTGAGCCGGAGCAGTAAACGTCCACCCTTCCGGCGCGCGGAAATTTCTATGGTGCCGCCGGATTCGCTGGGCGCTATCGCATATTTTATCGAGTTCTCTGCCAGAGGCTGCAGCAGCATACTGGGCACCTTGGCGGATACTGCGGATTTCTCAATATCCAGCTGCACCTGTAACCGATCCGCAAAGCGGGTTTTCTCTATGTCCAGGTAGAGCAGGACCACCGCTATTTCCTGCTCCAGACTCACCTTGTGATCCGGGTCCTCTTTGAGGGAGTGGCGCAAAAACTGGCTCAGCCGCATCACCATGTCACCCGCCTCTTCCCGCTGTTCAAAGCGAATCAGGGCGTTGATGGAATTCAAAGTATTAAACAGAAAATGCGGGTTGAGCTGGTAGCGCAACATTTTCAACTGCGCCTCCTTGGCAACCGATTCAGCGTGCAGCCGGCGTATCTGCTCCCGCTCATGAACCGCCGCCACCCGCAGCATTTTATCGTGTTCCTGCTCCAGTAAAAGATAGTACTTTACCCCGCAGTACAATGCGCTCCAGAACAAAAACACGAACAGTGACGCGTAATACCAACCCCCGAATTCCGACCAAAGCGAGTGTTTTCCCGTAAGGCGAATAAACAGCTCCATGCGCACCAGAGTCCAGATTCCGGCGATCACCGCCACGGCAACCAGATAGACAAAGGTCCGCACCCCGATGGGTGTATCCCAGGCGATATCGAAAATCGGCTTCAACAACAGCGACAGCAGAAACGCAACTGTACACTGGACCAGTGTGTTGGCCGGCTCGATCTCCGGCCAAGCCACCGACGACTGCCAGAAAGACATCGACAGGAAGGTGACAATTAAAATACCCAGCCAGCTCACCAGTTGCAGCTTCCAGAACCAGCGCTGCGTACCTGATATCACTTCGGTGCCGGTCTTGTGGGAAGAGGGTTCGGCCATGGTTGTCCGTATTCTTATCTACCGCAGGGTTTATATCCCTACGTGTGCTACCGATATTACCGCGATAGTAGCGGCACAGCCAATGCAGATGGCTTGCACAGTCCGCTTCAGCGCAAATTCAGTCCGGCTTGTCTATCAGCCCGTTTGCTTTAGAATTCTTTCCCTGGTGAACCCCTCTTTTGCAGAAATATTTTTCCCGGTGCTGTCCGCGGGGTCCGGCCAGCCTGAATTTGGTCCGGCTTATCGCGGGGATTGTTTGCCGCGCAACCGCATATGGTAGTTTCACCCGACAGGCTGCGAGCCTCAGCGCTCCACCCACCCCCCGGGGCAGGCGAATCTGAAGGGTGGTTTGTCAGGCGGGAACACAGTAATAAATCGGACTGCCGATGAAAGAGTTAATCAGCGGTGTGGCTAAGGACACAGTGGCAAACGCCACCAATGCCGTCCCCCTAATCGAGAGGACTTCCATTGCCGAACCCTCGCACAGGTTCAGCCTGGCGATTCTGGCTTCGTTGTTTTTTATCTGGGGATTTATCACCAGCCTCAACGATATCCTGGTCCCACACCTCAAGAATGTTTTCGACCTGAACTATACCGAGGCGATTTTCGTCCAGTTT
The DNA here is from genome assembly GCF_040932045.1 of Microbulbifer sp. TYP-18. NCBI lineage: Bacteria > Pseudomonadati > Pseudomonadota > Gammaproteobacteria > Cellvibrionales > Microbulbiferaceae > Microbulbifer > Microbulbifer sp. TYP-18. The sequence goes on along the minus strand of NZ_JBFRBC010000019.1, from coordinate 20,092 downwards.
TGTTTTTTTATCGCCTACTTTGTCGTGTCGGTGCCCGCCGGCGCTCTGATCAAGCGGGTGGGATACCAGTTGGGACTGGTGCTGGGATTGCTGATTGCCTGTGCCGGCTGCCTGGTTTTTATCCCCGCGGCGCGCATGCAGATTTACGGCATTTTTCTGCTGGGTCTGTTCGTACTGGCCGCGGGCATTACCATCCTGCAGGTGTCCGCCAACCCCTATGTAATCGCGCTGGGCAAGGCCAGCACCGCGCCCAGTCGCCTGAATCTGACCCAGGCTTTCAACAGTTTGGGCACCACCCTGGCACCGGCGTTCGGCGGCCTGGTTATTTTTTCTGCTGTTGCCTCCGGCGCGGATACCACTACAGTGGAAGGCCTGCAGCTGTTTCGCGCCCACGAGGCCGCCCTGGTGGAGAAACCCTATTTCATCCTCGCCCTGGTGCTGCTGCTGATGGTGGCATTTTTTTCCTGGGTCCGACTGCCATCCGCACCGCACCAACAGCCCCCCGCCGATACAGCCCCCGATGTGGACTCCGCTTTCCGCCCGCTGCGCTATCCGCGTCTTATGCTCGGCGCCATCGCTATTTTTGTCTATGTGGGCGCCGAAGTGGCCATAGGCAGTTTTCTGGTTAATTTCTTTGGCGAGCCGTCCGTGGCCGGTATGAGTACCGCTCAGGCCGCCCGCTATGTCTCCTATTATTGGGGCGGCGCGATGATTGGCCGGTTTGCCGGCGCCCTGTTGTTGCGATACGTTTCCCCGGGCCTGTTGCTGGCGGTCTGTGGCTGCTGCGCAACCCTGTTGATCGCCGCAGCCATGTTGTCCACCGGTATGCCGGCGGTGTGGTCCATCCTCGCGGTGGGCCTGTTCAACTCCATCATGTTTCCCACCATTTTCAGTCTGGCCGTGACCGGGCTGGGCAGAAATACCAGTCAGGGCTCCGGGGTTTTGTGCATGGCCATCGTCGGCGGCGCCATAGTGCCACTGGCACAGGGAGTGATGGCGGATTTCGCCGGTATCCAGCTATCGTTTCTGATTCCTCTGCTGTGTTACTGCTATATCGTTTACTACGGTACTTTTTCGCCCATGTTGCGCAACGGGGTTTGAAAACCCGACGCCCACCACAGCGGTTGGCAGTGTGACTGCCAACCCTCTCAACTGTGATTCGGTCCCTCTCACCGACAATGGCTTGTTGTTTTAAGGCGGTCGTTGCATTTTGTGCTGTCAAAACTGCAGGTCTGGGTGGCAAACAAAAAAGATGGTACGGCAGTTCTCCCTCTTCGTCGTCGCGATTCTTTGTGCATCCATTGGTGCCACTGCTGACCAGACGGTGTCCGCTGTGAAGGGCGGTTGGAAGTTAGTTTGGAGTGACGAATTTTCGGATCACTCACTGGACCGGACTAAGTGGCGCTACGAGGTGAATTGTGCCGGCGGTGGCAACAATGAATTACAGTGCTACACGCCCCGTGAGCAAAACAGTTTTATTTCCGCAGGTGTTTTACACATTGTGGCACACAGGGAAGACTTCCGCGGCCCCGCTTTTCAGGACGACGAAGCCGACTATAACGTGGCCGATACCAGTGCACTCCGGCACTTCACTTCGGCACGCCTGCGCAGCAGGCATCACGGGGATTGGCAGTATGGCCGCATCGAAGTGTCCGCGCGACTGCCCCAGGGGCAGGGTATTTGGCCAGCGATCTGGATGCTGCCGACAGAGTGGCGTTATGGCGGTTGGCCACACAGTGGCGAGATCGACATTATGGAGGCGATCAACAGTAACGCCGCTGGAGGCAACCGTATCTACGGCACCCTCCACTATGGTGAGGCATGGCCCAATAACAAATATACCTCCGCGCACTACGATCCACCCGGTAACGTCTGGGAGGACTTCCATCAGTATGCGATTGAATGGGAGCGGGATGAAATTCGCTGGTATTTAGATGGTATTCACTATGGCACCCAGCGGCCGGCGACGGATGACCAGCCCGGTTGGTATACCTATCGCCCGCAGGCAGAAGCGGATGATACCCGGTTGGCTGCCGCGGGAGCACCGTTCGATCAGCCCTTCCACCTGATACTCAATCTCGCGGTTGGCGGCAACTGGCCTGGCGAACCCGATGACAATACCGTCTTCCCACAAACTTTGGCAATTGACTATGTGCGCGTCTATCGCTGCACCGGAGGCGATGCCGGTGGGCGAGGCTGTGCCAGTAGTATCGATCCAAAAGTAAAACCGGCAGGCACCCCGCTCCCGGATCTCAAAGCCAGTGGGAAAAGCCGCGTTGCCCCGCCAGCTGATCAACAGGATCAATCCATCACTGTATCCCGCTCGCGCTATCGTGAGCAACTGGCGGGGTTCTGGCTGGGTGCGAGTATCGCCAACTGGACCGGACTGATTACCGAGATGGACCGAGTAGAAGCGCCTTTTTATACCGACCGTGACTGGGGCGCTGACGATCAGAGAAATATATGGGGCAACTATGTGCCCCATGCGAAAAAAATCGATTTCTATACGGTACCGGCAGATGAACCCTGGGGCGCCGATGACGACACCGATATCGAATATTTGTACCTCCACTTGCTAAACCGGCACGATGGTGAACCTTTGACACCGGCACAGATCCGGGCGGGTTGGCTAGAGCATATCTACTCAAACGAAGATGCGCCGGACGGAGAGAATTTTCTCTGGGTGTCCAACGAGCGGGCCTACTATCTGATGCGCGACGGTATACTGCCACCGCAGACGAGTGAGCCCAAACACAATCCGGACTCGACCATGATAGACGCACAGCTCACCACTGAGCTGTTTGGTCTGCTGGTACCGACGCGCCCGGATGTGGCACTCCAGTTTGCGGAACTGCCAATCCGTACTACAGCCAGCGGTGTCGCGGCGCAAATCGCACGTTTTTATGTAGTCATGCATGCGCTGGTGCCAGTGATCGAGCCAACGCTGTCCCCGCGGGAAAAAATACTCTGGCTAGCGGCGCAGGCACGCAGCCAGCTTGCAAACGATTCCTATGCTGGACGCATGTATGACTTTATTTATCAGTCCTATCTGCGCAATCCGGACAAAAACGACTGGGAGCTAACCCGCGATGCCATTTACCGGCGTTATCAGCTGGGGGGCGACGATGGCTACCAGTACCAGCGCCCATTCGATGCCGGAATCAACTTTGCCGCGAGCTTGGTCAGCTTGTTTTACGGCGGCGGGGACCTGAAGCGTACCGTGCAAATCGGGGCGCTGGCGGGTTGGGACTCGGATAATCCCACCGCAACCTGGGGCGGCCTGTTGGGTTTTATGTTGGGCCGCGATGGTATTGCAAAAGCGTTTCCCGACCGAAAATTAAGTGATACCTACTGGATCCACCGCACACGCCGAAATTTTCCCGATTATATTCCCAACCTTGCCGGCGAGGACACTTTTACCCGGATGGCTGAGCGCGGCGTGCAGCTTGTGGACCAGATAGTGGAACGCCAGTTGGGTGGCCATATTGATCCGTCGACGGATAGTTGGATTATTCCGCGCCGAACTCCAGGCCAGCCGTCGACTGACAGGGGTGATAAATAGACCATGCAAGAAAGCACGCAATCGGTCACAACGGTTTCGCGGAACTGGAAACTGGTCGCCGATATTGGTGGCACCAACGCCCGCTTCGGTCTCGCTCGACATGGGGGAGACGGCCACCGTGGACTGCAGGGAACCCTGGTCGAGGACATTCGACAATTGCCCTGCGCCGAGTTTGAGCAACTTGAAGCGGCACTGGAAAGCTATTTGCAATCGCTGCCAGCAGGCAAGGTGGCCAGCTTGAGTGAAGCCTGCCTGGCAGTTGCCGGCCCGGTCGGTTCAGACCGGATAGCGGTGACCAATCTGCCGTGGTCTTTCTCCAGGTCCAGCCTCAAGCGCTCCCTGGGCTATACGCGTTTTGAGGTCATCAACGACTTCGCTGCCCTGGCGCTCAGCTGCCCGGGCCTGCAAGGGGAGGATTTAGCGCGGGTCGATACGGAGACAGAGCCGGTCTCCGTACACCCCATGCCCGAAGAACCCCGCGTGGTGATTGGCCCAGGCACAGGATTGGGTGTTTGCGGTTTATTGCGAAATGGCAACACCTGGCGCGCCCTGCCCGGCGAGGGTGGTCACACAACCATCGCCCCGGTCACCGAAGAAGAGCTGGCCATAGTGCAATACCTGCGCCGGGAGCACAGTCATATCTCCGCAGAGCACCTGTTGTGCGGCCGCGGACTGGCCAATATCCATCGCGGCCTCGCCGCCATAGGTGGCCGACGGGAAACGTCGCGGGATCCAGCGGCCATCACCGCCGCAGCGCTGGACGGTAGCTGTGCCCTGGCACGGTACACGGTGCACCTCTTCTGCAATCTGCTTGGCAGCTTCTGTGGCGACGCAGTGCTGACCCTGGGCGCACGCGGTGGCCTCTACCTGGGGGGCGGCATACTGCCGAGAATTGAACCCTTGTTGCGGGCCAGTGACTTTATGTCGCGCCTGCGCGCCAAAGGCGTCATGTCCGCCTATCTGCACAAATTGCCCGTCTACCTGGTGCGCCATCCATTTCCGGCACTGGTCGGGGCGGCAGCCTTCCTGGGCAGCGAACAATAATAATTTTCGGGAGAGAACCCATGGCATTGACCAAGCAAATAACCGCCGGACTGCTGCTCTGCAGTGCCATCCTCGGAGGTTGCGACAGCGGCGAAAAACACCAAGTCTCTGCGCCGGGCGCTGACCCGTCGGCGCACAGTGCGGTGGGAGACCTCTCGGTATGGCCAAAGCTAGAGCCCGCCCTGCCAAAAGATCCGACACTGGAAGCGCGGATCGACAGCCTCGTCAGCCGTATGTCCATCGAGGAAAAGGTGGGCCAGATGATCCAGGCGGAAATCAAGTATGTCACACCGGAAGACGTCAAGACCTACCACCTGGGTTCAGTGTTGAACGGTGGCGGCACCTATCCCGACAACAACAAGTTCGCCACACCACAGGACTGGCTGCAGTTATCCGAAGCCTTTTATGCGGCCTCCATGGACACCTCCGACGGCGGCGTCGCCATCCCGATTATCTGGGGCAGCGACGCGGTGCACGGCCACAACAATATCATCGGCGCCACCCTGTTCCCGCACAATATCGGCCTGGGTGCGGCGCGGGACCCGGAGCTGATCCGCCGCATCGGCGCAGCGACCGCGCGCGAGGTGGCGGTGACCGGAGTCGACTGGACCTTTGCACCCACCATTGCCGTAGTGCGCGACGACCGCTGGGGCCGGACTTACGAGAGCTATTCCGAGGACCCGGCCGTTGTGCGCGACTATGCCGCAGAAATGGTGCGCGGACTCCAGGGCGACAAACAGAGCGAGGACTTCCTGCGCGGCGAACACCTGGTGGCCACCGCCAAGCACTTCCTCGGCGACGGCGGCACCGAGCGGGGTATCGACCGCGGCGACAACCGCGTGGCGGAAAGGGAGCTGGCCGAACTGCACGGGGCCGGTTATCTGAGTGCGCTGCCCGCCGGAGTGCAGACCGTCATGGCTTCCTTCAACAGCTGGAACGGTGAACGCCTGCACGGACACAAGTACCTGCTCACCGATGTGCTAAAGGGCCGCCTGGGTTTCGACGGCTTCGTCGTCGGAGACTGGAACGGTCACCGTTTCGTGCCCGGATGCAGTGTGGACAGCTGCGCGGCGGCCATCAACGCCGGTCTGGACATGTTCATGGTGCCGTCCGACTGGAAAAAGCTGTACCAGAATACCCTGGCGCAGGCCAGGAGCGGCGAGATTCCGCCGCGGCGACTGGATGACGCCGTGCGACGTATCCTGAGGGTCAAGATCCGCGCCGGGCTGTTTGAGCATGTCCGCCCACTGGCCGGGAGGGATGGCATCCTTGGCAACGATGATCACCGGGCCCTGGCCCGCGAAGCGGTGCGCAAATCCCTGGTGCTGCTGAAGAATAGCGGCAACCTTCTGCCGCTACACCCACGGCAGAGAATTCTTGTGGCCGGCGATGGTGCTGACAACCTCTCCAAGCAGTCCGGTGGCTGGACCATTTCCTGGCAGGGCACCGGCAACAGTCGCGAGGATTTTCCCGGTGCCACTTCCCTGTTCGCCGGTTTCCAAGCAGTGGTGGAAGCCGCCGGGGGCCAGATTGCCCTGAGCGAGGATGGCAGCTTTTCCGCCGACACCTTTCCCGGTGGCGGCAGGCCCGACGTGGCGATCGTAGTGTTCGGCGAAGAGCCCTATGCCGAGTGGCACGGCGACCTGGCCAGCATCGAATACCAGCTGGGCCATAACAACGATCTGGCGTTGCTGAAAAAGCTGCGCGCCCAGGGTGTGCCGGTGGTGAGCGTGTTCCTGTCCGGCCGCCCCCTGTGGGTCAACAAGGAACTCAACGCATCCGACGCCTTCGTGGCCGCCTGGCTGCCTGGGTCCGAGGGCGGCGGCGTGGCCGATGTCCTGTTTACCGATGCCGAAGGCTATGCCCGCCACCAGTTCACCGGCAGGCTGCCCTTTAGCTGGCCCAAATATGTACACCAGGTGGTGTTGAATCCCTACCACCCCGGCTACCAGCCCCTGTTCCCGCTCGGTTATGGCCTGCGCAATGGCGAAGAGTCCCTGGTCAGCAACTCCCTGCCCGAGGATGGCGACACCTACGCCGAGGGAAAACTGGAGGACGCCTGGCTGATGGTGTCCCGCCCGCGGGCCCCCTGGCAACTGGCAATTGCCGAAGCGGGACGCGCGCCTGTAGCGGTCACCGGCAACCGTGCCAGCAGTGGCGACGATGACAACATCACGGTGGCCGCCATCGATATGGAGTCCCAGGAGGATGCCCGGTTGATCCAATGGCAGGGGCTGCGTGAAGGCGGTGTGCAGCTGGGCACGCAAAACCCACAGGACCTGAGTCGCTACCTGCGGGAAGACTCCGCCCTGACCCTGGATATTCGCGTGGACCAGCCCCCCCGGCAACCTGTAAACGCACAGATCGCCTGCGGCGATGGCTGTGCGGGGGAATTGCCGCTGCAGTCGCCACTGGCGCAACTGGCGCAACTGGCACCTGGAGAGTGGACCAGGCTGTCCATCGACCTGCGCTGTTTCGTCGAACAGGGAGTGGATTTCAGCAGGGTCTCCAGCGCCCTGTCACTCAACAGCGCCGGCGCCCTGTCCCTGGCCGTGGCAAATATCAAGTATGTACCCGGAGCGGCGCAATCCGCCGATATCCAATGCCCCGGCTAAGCCGCAGTCTGCGTCTGTATAGCGCCGCCACAGCCCTGTGCTGCGCGGCGGCTGCAGCCGGCACGGAAATTTCCCTGCGCAGCGGCGACCTGAGTGTCCGCATAGACCCCGCCACCGGTGCCCGTATCAGCGAACTGCGCCTGAAGGATCAGCAGCTACTGAGCGGCCCGGAGGTGCACCCCGATAACTACGGCTCCACCTTTTGGCTGAGTCCCCAGGCGCTGTGGTCCTGGCCACCGGTGCCCGAACACGACAACCAACCGTATGAGGTTCTGCAACAGGGGGGCAACAGCGTCACCCTACTGAGTGCGCCCGGTGCGGGCGCCCAGGTACGGAAGAACCTGCGCACGTTGGGCCACAACCTGCTGCAACTGGACTACCGCATCCAGGCGCAAAGCGGCTTTGAGCAGGTGGCCGCCTGGGAGGTGACGCGGGTCGCCCGCGCCGGGCTGGCCTTTGCACCGGTAACCCCCGCCAGTGTGCAACAGGTGCGGGGACAAGTGGATTATCTGCTGGATAAGGAGGGCATCCTGTGGCTGCCCATGGCGCCCAGTGAACCCCTGCGCGAGGGCAAAGTCATCGCCAACGGCACCGCCGGCTGGCTCGCCTACGCCGCCCAGGGCCAGCTGTATTTGAAAATTTACCCCCCCGTTGCGCAGCATCGTATGGCCAGCGGCGAGGGGGATATCGAACTCTATTTGAGCGGGCACAGCCCCTATCTGGAGCTGGAAATACAAAGCGCTGCACAGGCGCTGGCGCCGGCGCAGCACCTGGACTGGCGCGTCCACTGGCTGGTCACCGAAATCCCGGACGAAGTGGCCGTTGAACCCGCCTCGCCTTCACTGCTGCGACTGGTACGGCAGCAGCTGCAGCGTGCCAGGGCCTTGATCCATGGCGGATCGGTGGCAGAAGCGGCACCGGACCCCAACTCAAAGTGAAGTAAGGAAGAGCATGAAACAACTGATAAAAATCTGCACACTGCTGGGGGCCATTGCCACCGCCGCTCCTTTAATGGGCCAGCCGGCTGCGGATGCCACCGATAAAAGGGTCAGTGAAATCCTGAGCCGGATGACGCTGGCGGAAAAAATCGGCCAGATGACCCAGGCCGAACGCAAGTTCGCCACCCCGGAAGACGTAAAAAAATACTACCTGGGCTCAATCCTGAATGGGGGTGGCTCCTTCCCGGGAAACAACACCCGCGCCGAATGGGTCGAAATGATCGACGCCTATCAGGATGCCGCCACTTCCACCCCGGCGGGAATTCCCCTGATCTACGGCACGGACGCCGTGCACGGCCACAGCAATGTCCGAGGCGCCACTATCTTTCCCCATAACGTTGCCATTGGCGCCACTCGCAACCCAAAGCTGGCGCGGGAAATCGGTGCGGCTACCGCCAGTGAAGTGGCCGCCAGCGGTGTCCACTGGACCTTCGCCCCCACGCTTTGTGTCGCCCGCGACGACCGCTGGGGCCGGGCCTACGAATGTTTCGGCGAATCCCCGCAACTGGTGGGCACACTGGGCCGGGCCTATGTGGAAGGATTGCAGGGCGGCCCTCTGGACAGCGCCAATATCCGTCACAACAAACTGGTGGCCACTGCCAAGCACTGGGTGGCGGATGGTGGCACCATTTATGGCACCGGCGATGAAGGTTACGAGATCGACCGCGGGGACACACGCCTCGACGCCGCAGAGCTGGAGCGCATCCACATAGCCCCCTATGTGCCGGCGCTGAAGGCCGGTGTGGGCGCGGTAATGGTGTCCTACAGCAGCGTCAATGGCACCAAAATGCATGAGCACAAGGCGCTGTTGACCGACAAACTCAAAGGTGAGCTGGGATTCGACGGTATCACCATCTCGGATTGGGCCGCACTGGAGGAAATACCCGCAGACACCAACCGTGAACGGGTAGTGCGCGCAGTCAACGCCGGCCTGGATATGATCATGGAACCGGAGAACTGGCGCGACTTTATCAGCGACCTCACCGCCGCCGTCAAGGCCGGTGAAGTGCCCATGGCGCGCATCGATGACGCCGTCAGCCGGATCCTGGCCACCAAATTGCGGGCCGGCCTGTTCGATGCGCCCATGGCGCCCCTGAGCAGCGCCGACGGCGTCGACTCCCCTATCGGTAACCCGGAGCATCGCGCCCTGGCCCGCCAGGCGGTGCGCGAATCCCAGGTACTGCTGAAAAACGAGGCCGGTCTGCTGCCATTGAAAAAGAATGCCCGCATCTTTGTGGCCGGCGACCACGCCGACAATATAGGCCTGCAGTCCGGTGGCTGGACCATCGAGTGGCAGGGCAAGCGCGGGGCCATCACCGACGGCACCACGATTCTGGAGGGGATCCGCTCGCTGGCCCGGGGGCAAGTGACCTATAACGCCGCCGGCGAAGGCGCGGCTGGCCACGATGTCGCCATAGTGGTGGTGGGCGAGGAGCCCTACGCCGAGGGCTTCGGCGACTACCGCCCCGCCCCCTGTGAAAAGTGTCAGCCGCTCACCCTGAGCGAACCCCAGCGGCAAATGCTGGCGCGGGTAAAGGAGAGCGGCACACCCACGGTACTGGTGGTTATTTCCGGGCGTCCCCTGCTGATCGCCGATGAAATTGCCTCCGCCCAGGCGGTGGTGGCGGCCTGGCTGCCAGGCAGTGAGGGCGCCGGTGTGGCGGATGTACTCTTCGGCGACTATGGGCCCAAAGGCAAGCTGCCGGTGACCTGGCCCAGGTCCCTGCAACAGGTTCCGATCAATATCGGCGACACAAACTACGCTCCACTGTTCCCCTTCGGTTTCGGCCTCACCTATCAATAGCCGGGTCGGGTTTCCTGTCGGCTGGTGCGGCGAGGGGAAGCGCCGCACCGGCTGCTTTTTTCCGCCCTGCCCTCTCATCCAGCCACCATCCAGACTGGGTTCTTGACATTAGTTACACATGCAACTAGGTTAGTTGCATGTGTAACTAATGGGTCGGAATCCATGCCTGGAGCACCGGCCAATCGAGCAAAAAAGGGAGGGCCATATGTCCGATTTATTTGAAAACCCCATGGGCCTCGACGGCTTTGAATTTGTAGAGTTCACCGCACCTGAAAAGGGTGTACTGGAAACCGTGTTCGAAGCCATGGGTTTTAGCAAAGTCGCTCGCCACCGCTCCAAGGATGTGGAATTGTGGCGTCAGGGTGACATCAACTTCATCACCAACTACGAGCCGGACAGCCACGCTTACTTCTATGCCCAGGAACACGGCCCCTCCGCCTGCGGGCTGGCATTTCGGGTCAAGGATGCCAAATTCGCCTACGAGGAGGCCCTGCGCAGAGGCGCCCAGCCAGTGGCGGTGAATACCGGGCCTATGGAACTGCACCTGCCCGCCATCAAAGGTATCGGCGGCGCCACCCTGTACCTGATCGACCGCTATCAGGAAGGTGGAACTATCTACGACATCGATTTTCACTGGCTCGAGGGCGTCGACCGGCACCCAGAGGGTTGCGGCTTCCACACCCTGGATCACCTGACTCACAACGTCTACCGCGGGCGTATGGAGTACTGGGCCAATTACTACGAAAAACTATTTAACTTCCGCGAAATCCGCTACTTCGATATTAAGGGGGAATACACGGGCCTGCTGTCCAAGGCCATGACCGCACCGGACGGCAAGATCCGCATTCCCCTCAATGAAGAGGCGGCCGGCGGTGGCGGCCAGATCGAAGAATTCCTGATGAAATACAACGGCGAGGGTATCCAGCATATCGCCTTCGCCTGCGACGACCTGCTGCAGTGCTGGGACCGGCTCAAGGGGCGCGGCATGGAATTCATGACCCCGCCGCCGGACACCTACTACGAAATGCTGGAGGAGCGCCTTCCGGACCACGGCGAGCCCACCGGCGAACTGAAATCCCGCGGTATACTGCTGGACGGCACCACCGAAGGCGGCCAGCCGCGGCTGCTGTTGCAGATCTTCTCCGCCAATATGCTCGGCCCGGTGTTTTTTGAATTTATCCAACGCAAACAGGACGAAGGTTTTGGCGAAGGCAACTTCAAAGCCCTGTTCGAATCCATCGAGCGCGACCAGTTGCAGCGCGGCGTGATCGGCGACGACAAAGCAGAGACGCCCAAGGCCTGATGGCATCCGCGATCCATTGACAGGAACAGAGACCATGATCAAGCGCATACACCATGTGGCATATCGCTGCCGCGATGCCAGGGAGACGGTGAACTTCTACCGCGACCTCCTGGGCATGGAATTTCAATTGGCCATCGCCGAAGACCGGGTGCCCTCCACCGGGGCGCCCGATCCCTACATGCACGTGTTTCTGGATGCGGGACAGGGCAATGTGCTCGCATTTTTCGAACTGCCCAACTCACCGGACATGGGCCGCGACGAAAACACCCCCCAGTGGGTGCAGCACATCGCGCTGGAAGTGGAAACCATGGATGTACTGATGGAGATGAAGCAAAAACTCGAGCAAGCGGGTATCGAGGTACTGGGCCCCACCGACCACACCATTTTCCAGTCCATTTACTTCTTCGATCCCAACGGCCACCGCATCGAGCTAGCCGCCAACACCGCCAAGCCCGGCATGCACCAGGAGCTGAAGCGGGTCGCGGAAGATATGCTCGAAGAGTGGTCCCGCACCAAAAAAGCGCCCCGTCACGCGGCCTGGATGCACGGCCAAGAGGAATTCAAACCAACACAAGCAGGGGAGGCAAAGTGAAATTAGCCAGTCTCAATTCCGGCCGCGACGGCCAGCTGGTAGTAGTATCCGAAGACCTGAGCCGCATGGCCCCAGCCGGGGACATAGCGCCCAACTTGCAGAGCGCCCTGGACGAATGGGGCCAGGTCTCAGGGCAGTTGGAGGCGCTCTACCTGAAACTGCAGAGCGGCGCCATCGAGGGGCAGCCCTTCGATCAGGCCCAGTGCGCCTCACCTTTGCCGCGCGCCTATCAATGGGCCGACGGCAGCGCCTATGTAAATCACGTCGAACTGGTGCGCAAGGCGCGCAACGCCGAGGTACCGGCGAGTTTCTGGACCGATCCCCTGATGTACCAGGGTGGCTCCGATACTTTCCTCGCACCCCGCGCCCCCATCGTCATGCCCCAGAGCGAAGGCTTTGGTATCGATTTCGAAGCGGAGATCGCCGTTATCACCGACGACGTGCCCATGGGCGTATCCGCCACCGATGCGCTGGGGCATATCAAGCTGGTGATGCTGGTGAACGACGTGTCACTGCGCGGCCTGATCCCCAACGAACTGGGCAAGGGATTCGGCTTTTACCAATCCAAGCCGTCCAGTGCCTTCTCCCCCGTATGCGTCACCCCGGACCAGTTGGGCGACAGCTGGCAGGAGGGCAAGCTGCACCTGCCACTGGTGTCGGAATTGAACGGTGAAATCTTCGGCAAACCCAACGCCGGTGTGGACATGACCTTTCACTTCGGCCAGCTGATCGCCCACGCCGCCAAAACCCGTCCCCTGGGTACCGGCACCATCATCGGCTCCGGCACCGTGTCCAACAAAATGGACGGCGGTCCCGGCAGGCCGGTGGCCGAGGGCGGTCACGGCTACAGTTGTATCGCCGAGATCCGCATGATCGAGACCATCAACAACGGTGGGCCCAAGACACCCTTCATGGACTTTGGGGACTGTATCTCCATCGAGATGTTCGACAAACACGGCCACTCCATCTTTGGCCGCATTGACCAGCTGGTCAGCAAAGCCTGACCCTCAGCGGCCAGGGAAGGCCGCGCCACACCCGCCCGATACTGCGGGCCAGGGCCGCAAGTGAGTTTTTGCGGCTTGCCCCAAGAAGCAGATCCCCAGACCTCCCTGGCGCACAGCCCAGGCCGACCAAGGGCCACCAGCCCACTTCACCGGTGACACAGTTCCGGTTGTCGAATTTTATGTCACCTATGAATATTCCCCTGGTGGGGAATTTGTTAGGATATTGTCATCTGAATCAGTACAAACCGAAATGGTATTTTACTGTTTTACCATGATTTCAAAGATAATAGCTTAACGGAGGCACCATGAAATCCAACTGCCTGCACCTGGCCATTCCCGCCGGGGATCTCAACAAAGCCAAAACCTTCTACTGCGATGTGCTCGGCTGCAAAACCGGCAACAGTGAAGAGGGACGCTGGGTCGATATCGATTTTTGGGGCAATGAGTTGACCTTGCACCAAAGTACCGAAAAGCTGCCGAATGTGCGCCACGACGTCGACATGGGCGCAGTAGCCGTGCCCCATTTCGGCATTCACCTCCCGGACGACCAGTTCCAGGCACTCAAAGGCCGTATCGAGGCCGCTGGCCTGCAATACCTGGACAAGCCCTACCGCCGTTTTGTGGGCAGCGAGTATGAACAGGAAACCTTTTTTATTGAAGACCCAAACGGAAACGTGCTGGAAATGAAATCCATGGTGAATCCGGAGGTCATGTTTCTGCCAGTGGACAACGACTGACCCGGATACCGGCTCAGCCACTGGCCGGCAGGCGCTAAACAGGCGCACCCACCACTGTTAACCCGGCAATCCAATAGATGACCCCTTATCGATTGGATTGTCGCCCCTGAAAACTCGCGCAAATATACGAAGGGGCTTGCGCCGGCCTCCGCCCGGCGGCACACCCTTATACCGCTTTAATCCGGTAACTTATTTAATTGCCGGGTTAATAGTATGCCAGCAAAGCTTATCGCCCCTAAAAAATCAATAAATACAGGAGGGGTTATAATCAGCAATGATGTTTGGGATACTCTCCATGAGTATCATTTTCCTATATGAGACCTTAGCACCAATAATTAGCTTGACATCTAATTAACCTGCAATGCTTTGTAGAAAATCTGACTAGAAACTGGGCCAGAGAATGGCTAAGCCGAAAACAATCCGCATACAGGAATTAAGCGTAAAGCAATAAAACAAAAATTTTGAACTGCATTGCTTTAAAAGATTTTCTATTACCATCATCCACGATGACGGCCAAAGGAGAACTAAATATGAAAATATTTTTTGCTTGGTTACTTTCACTTTTTCTTATCCCACTGCTGCAGGCCCAAGAGCAAACTGAAGGCTCTGGACATATAGAAATCTTGGGAGGACCGGGGCGAACTGAAAAGACGATTGATCTTTACTACCATATCCCAACCTCCTGGGAAAAGGATTCCCCTGTTGTTCTTGTTTTGCCGGGAGCGGGGAGAAATGCCTGGTCTTACCGGGATGCGTGGATTAAAAAATCAGAGGAAAAAGGATTTATCGTAATTTCTCCCAGCTATTCCGAAGAGCATTATCCAAGATTTTGGAATTATAACCTTGGCAGAATGTTAAGTAATGTAAAGATTAATGCGGAAAAAACGGACTTTGAAAGTTTTTCTATAACCAAGGATCCGAATGAATGGATTTTCAGTGATTTTGATCGTCTTTTTAATTTAATAAAGAATAAATTTGAGCTCACTACGGATAAATATGATCTATTCGGTCACTCAGCAGGGGGACAAATATTACATCGATTCACACTTTTTCACCAATCAAGCAAAGTCAATCGAATTTTGTCAGCAAATTCCGGTTGGTATACGGTTCCAGACCCTGACACCCAGTTCCCCACTGGCATCGCCGGAGCGCCCGTTACCTTAGATCAAGTTAAAAAAGCATTTTCAGAGAATCTAGTCATCTTTCTTGGCGAGCTAGACAATGAAAATGAAACCCGAGGCCACTTAGTTAAAAATAAGCGAATGAACAAACAGGGATTACATAGGTTGGAGAGGGGAGCTTATTTCTATGATATGGCTAAAAAACAGGCAGCACAAATGAATGCAGACTTCCAGTGGAAAAAAATCATTGTTCCTGGCGTAGGTCATGACTACAAAAAGATGAGCCTTGCTGCTGCTGATTATTTATACCCATAACAAACTATAAGAAATTTTATGCTATTGATAACTGCGATTGGGAATAATTGATTGTTAAAATTTATACATCATTAATCGACACCATATTGACGGATCACTAAAATAGTTTCGGCTAAAACTCAGTGCATCCGACACATCAAGGAAAACCTATTACCCTAGAATTGCTCGGACTGCCGCAACTCCGGTCAGATAATCCCCAGCCACACCCAAAGAAATAGCTTAAGCGGAAGACATTTTTTAATATGTCTAACTATTTCTGAAGAAAGTAAATAATAGAAACACCTATCATTGATATGGAGACGCCTGTTAAAAGTCTTCTTTTAAAGGCTTAGTATAGAGATTTTATCCGGATCTCAATTATCTACGCATACTCAACATTTTTTCTTTTATTGCTAACTTAGGATACTCTGCATCAATTACAAGTTGCAATTTTTCCCATATATAAAAATATCATTTGATGAATTAAAAGCTTCTCTAAACGCTTTAAAGTATAGCGTGACTACGAATGGGATTGAAGTTGAATCACCATAGACTGCTTCTAATTTTAGGTTATCTAAAGTTCCATCGTGCCTTACAGAGGATATAAGTACTTCATAAAACAATCCTGTAAGTGCTGGAACAACCTCTATGCTTGTTCTTTCCCCTCTTTCGCCCTTTATCGTAACATTTGCCAGGTTGAAATTTTTGTCTTTGAAAGTTTTTGGCAGCCCAATTTTTGCACGTAAGTATGGGGATCCTGTATCCTCATACTTTATACATATCCCCGTCGAATTTAAATTAACCGGCGTAACTTCAAATATATCTGCAGATACCTCAATTTCAGAAGCAAATAATTTATATGGGAAGTACCATGCCAGAAATATAGATAAATAAAATTTTTGCTTCACTCTCTAACACCTCTGTATATCAAATATTCACTAGTATCTCTTGGGTTAACATTAACCATAATAGTGTTATTTCTTATACTATAATTCAAATCGGCTACTGACGGGAGGAGCTGTGTATTGAAGGGATTATTGTTCGGATGAAAGTGAAGCACTATCGTATTGCCCGATTTATCATATCCCACATTGGGAATTCGGAGTGTTGACACATCTTTCCCAGGAAAGCCAACCGTAGCAACAGTCCCATCTTTAAACATAAGCCCTTCGGTTTCTCTCTTTAGATTTAATAAGGCCGACGCATCAATCCCGTCTTGATTTGTAGCTAAGATAGCAGCTACATCCTCAGCTTCTGAAGATTGCACTCGTTGTATTTTTACTTTATTCTTTGCCCAATGCTCCTCAAACTTTTCTTGACACGAAGCCTCACCTGAACAACTCAATTCCGTAGCCTCTAAACTCTCTTGTTGCGCAGGCCTTTGCTTAAATTCTCCCATCACATGCCGGGCTGCAGCGCCCAACAGCCCTCCGGCAAAACCATCCTTAAACCGCCCGCCCAGGGCCTTCGCCGCCACACCTCCGGCCAGGCCACCGGCCAGATAATGGCCGGCCACGCCCAGCGAATTGGAGAGACTGGCGCCAAGGGCGCCCCCGATCCCGGAGGTGACCATCCCCACCGCAAAGCCCATAATCACATCCCCCAGGGGCGCCCCGTTGGCCAGGCTGATGGCGACATTTAGCCCTGCCATTACCTTAAAATAAACTCCGGCGGCGGCCGGTGAGGCTACAACGGCGATGGCGATACCGACGACGGTGGAGAGGCGGATACCGCATTGATGGACTCCCCGGTCGTCTAAAAAAATATGTCGGCTGCAAGAAAATTTGATTGAATAGAACTTAAAAACCCTGCAATTGAAAGCCAAACTCTCGCATTGTTATTCATTCAAAAGAAGGCTAGCCCATAAAAAAACATATCTTTGTTAAAGACATTATGGAAATTAGACTACATCAGAAAAATCTTTTAACGCAGATTTAAAACTATAATTTCTTATTATATTTTCTATTGAACACTCTACGTCTGTAGAAAAATGGATACCCGACTCATCGATAATCCAGATCGGATAATTGTTTTCTATTTTTTCCTTTTCAAGCAAAGAGTTAATCATAGCCTCACCAAAACGATGGATTACTTTCCCTTCTGACTCAATAATAATTTCTTCAATAGATACATTTTTTTCTCTAACGCCAAATCGACCTACTTCCATAGCCCCTAAACCAAAAACTCGACACGGGGGCCAATCATATGAAAAAATATTTCCATCACTATATGAAATTTTTAACTTAACTTGTTTCGGAAATTCACTTCTAATATTAGGGCCTGGGAAATGATCACATCCAAAAATAAAAATACAAGCTATCAGTAAATACTTCATTGTGGCCACCATTTTTCGGACCCTCTACCATAATTCTGAGCTGCGTTCTCGAAGATATTTAGACCCGGACCTGAAAATATTTCACTGCCGAGGTAAACGGGCAAGAATAAAGGTCCTAATACCTGGTACTGGTAAGTGTGTGCTTCTTCATGTAGACCAATGTTAACACTTAGATCTCCATATGCACCATATTTCGATGGCGGGCTCCCTTGACCATAAGAAATAGTATTCCCTAGCGTTATTGCCGTGCCACGAAGCGTAAATGAATTATTAATAAACTGGATACTATTATTGCCAAAACTTATACTTGGACTAACGTTGTAAATCCCAAGAGCGTAGCCTATTTCTCCAATTACATGTCCAGCTAAGCCATACGCAGCACCAATAATGGTGTTAGGTAATGTCCAAATTTTTCCTGCGGCATCACCATCAGTGCTTATCCAAAGGCGTTATCAAGGGTTTGAACAACAAAGCGAAAGTGACTGCCAGAAAACCCTACGGATTCAGGACCTACAGATGCCTGGAAATTTCGCTATTTCATGCGCTTGGGCAGCTACCGGTTCCGGAAGCGACCCACAGATTTACCGACGAGGCGTAATTTTAACTTGTAGTCTTACCTCCCTTAACCAGGCATCATTATTAACTCGAATTTCTTCGTGTGCTTTATAGCTATCCTTATCGCCTATTATTACAAGGTAGGTTCTACCTTGTTTAAAACTTGGCCATAGAGAGCAGTCGGGTGACGCTCTTGTTCTTTTACCATTGTCTAGCCAAAATCTATAATCAGTATGATTAGTATAGTCAAGGTATTCATTTTTTTATTTGCAATTCCATTTATTAATAGCATGAACTACTATTCATAAATTAGTTTATTGTTCTCTCAAAACCATAGCCCTAAAGTCGAACCAATCGAATACCTGGTATATCAGCTGAACCACACATTTTTCATTTTTATTAGGATAAGGGCACAACTCATATACCCTCTGACGTAAATCAATTTCATCTGGTAAAAGTATGTTCGGAGAATTGTAAATAATATTTATGGCTCCATCTTCTTCAGTTTCATCAAACTCAAACACCACTCCATTACCATTTGTGTTAAATGAAGGAAACTCTTCTACACACCTATCTATTTCAGAATAAAGCAAATAACTTTCTTTATTTTTTACAACAAAATCTTTTTTTCGTAAAAACTGGGGACTTTCTGTTAAAAATACTAAGTAATTTGCATTTGTTTTCATAGGCATCATAGAAGAAAAAGTTATTTTACTTTCTTTTACCTTCTTGCCTAGAGAGTCAATTATATCGGCGCGATATACAATACCACAATCATGCTTGACGCTGTTAAAATAAAAATATTTAACCTCAGAATCAATTATGTTTACACGAAGTATATATTCATATTTGTTTACTATATCATCCAATTCCACAAATTTTTTACCAACATCTAAAGAAAATGCTTTCATAGAAAATATAATTATGGAAGTTGATGCCAGTCCAAATTTGAAGAACATTTATGATTTCCCATATATAAAATTAAACTTACTAACCCCACCCCAGCCCATCTTTTCTGCATTCGGGTGGTAACCTGTTGCATTAGCTTGAGAAACATCTATCCCCATCGAGTGGGCTGCCTCATGCCCAAATGATTGAATTGGGTTTTCAACTTAATTTAAATAAACTGTAGTATAAGTTCTACTCTAGTTTAATGTTCACTAAAAGCTTAAGTTTGTAACTAAACTCAAAATAAACCTTAGCAGCATGCGAGGCTAGTACAAAATTAGATACCCCAATGAAAATGGATTGCCCCAATACTAAAAAAGGTTTTTCTTGCTACCTTGGTATTTTTCAACAGTAAGAGGTGGCAGCAAAATTAAAGTATAAATTATCTTCGTTAAGTTTTAAATTGGCTATTTTAAAGACAATGCGTCTAATTTCAATTCAAATTCATCCCATGGAATAATCCAATAAGAGGCTTCCTGTAAATATTTTTCAGGCGCCTCGTCACTTTTCAGCATAATTTTTTTCGCTCTCATCGATCCTATAAATGGAGCCTCTAAAATTGATTTAACAGCCAAATCTCCTGTGATCACTTCCCACAATGGGTCAAATTCAAAAATTTCACTGTGAAATGCACTTGCATACAGCTCCCCTCCTTCAGTACATGTTTCGTAGCCATTTACGTCAGCTCTTCCCATTGCCAAATAATTTAATTTTGCATCCAAATTTTCCAAATTTAAAAAAACCAAATATCTCCCCCCTATTATTAATTTAGATTCTGAACCAAATGCAATTTTTCTTTTTTTGCCTTTAAAATTAAAAACTACTTCTGCCATGTATTTAAAACCACAATCATAATTTTTATTGTTACGCAGTATTATATTTCTTTTTCCATTACTAATTTCTACTTGTGCTACTTGCGAAGACCTGGAAAACATTTCTTTCAGACTTATTTTCTTCACCACATAGGCTTTTAAGCTAAAAGGAGTTAAAAATAAAATACTAAAAAAAATTATTATGGTTTTTTTCATAATTTTAATCCGAATCTTTCTTCCAAATATCAACAACACTTCTAGGGAACGTCTGAATAACTCAACAATCGCTACGGCAGTATCAGTATTTTCTGGTGCGGGCCTGAATTTGACCAAAACAACCCTGAGGTTGTTTGTTTTTTCACCTGGAA
>NZ_JBFRBC010000018.1:0-96558 GCF_040932045.1 Microbulbifer sp. TYP-18 | reverse complement strand
CACTATGGGGCGCCCGAGTGGCGCGACGGTGTGGTGCAGTATCGGGACGATACGCAGGGACTGCTGACAATTTTTAAGGGCTTGGGGCCGGACCTGAACGCCTGGCTGGGCTGGATGGGTGGCAACCGAGCCAGGGAACTGAAGTTGCAGGGCCGCGAGAAGAATCTGTCCCAGCGGGATATTGCCGAGTTGCTGGTGTTGAACCGGGGCCGGGAGGCCAAATTCCTGGAGGCGAAGCGGGCCTATAGCGCCCTCAATAAAGCCATGCTGGATCTGGCCCAGGGTGCGGGGCTGATTGACCTGCAATCCCGCAAGCGGTGGGCGTCCGAGTGGTATATCCCTTTCTATCGTCAGGATCTGGACGGTAATGGACTGCTGGCGCCCCGCACCAAGCGCGGGCTGAGCCACCAGAGCGCCGGTATCAAAGCCCTCAAAGGGGGTGAGACGGCCACCAATGACCTGTTGCAGAACATCCTCACCAACTGGATGAAGCTGGCGGACGCCGCCATGAAGAACATGGCATTGCTGAAGACAGTGGACAACCTCAAGGACACTGAGTACCTGAGCGATGAAAGCCTAAAATACACCACCGCGATTGTGCCCAGGTCGGAGATAGTGAAGCGGATCAAGGGCGATCGCGCCTACCTGGAGATGGTGGCGGACCAGTTGGGGCTGCCGGAGGCCGGGGAACTGGAGGTGCTGCACGAGTTGAACCAGCTCGACAGCAGTGGCTTTGAGAAACTATGGGCCATCACCGCACCCACAGACCCGGAGGTGATCCGGGTGCAACGCAATGGCAAGAGTGCCTATTACCGGGTCAATGATCCGGCGCTGCTGCGGGGTATGGCGCACCTCTCCAGTGATGGTCTCAACTGGCTGCCGATGCGTGCCGCCCGCTGGTTCAAACGCCTGCTGACTACCGGTGTGACCAGCAGCCCGGGCTTTATGTTGCGAAACCTGGTGCGCGATACGGCGCACGCCTGGGCCATTAATAAAGACGGCTTTACGTTCGGTAAGGACACCTTAAAAGGTATCAGCGCCGCCTATGCCGAGGACGAGCACTACCGCGAGCTGATGTTTACCAACGCTTCCTTCCAGGGCGGTTACGTGCATGGCGCGGACCCGCAGGCCACGGCTCAATTGATCCGCCGCACCCTGGCGAAAAAGGGACTTTCCCGCGCCGAGATCGACAACCATATGGACAGCGTGATTGGTGTCGGGGAGTTCGGCTGGGCCAAGATTCAGAATGTCTGGCAGAAGTATCGTGAGCTGGGCGACAAGCTGGAGAACGCCAATCGCTTAGCCACCTACAAGGCGGCCCTGAAGGCGGGCAAGTCCAAGGCACAGGCCGCCTTCGAGGCCAAGGACTTGATGGATTACTCGCTGCGCGGCAATTGGGCAGCGATGAATGTGCTGACGGATGTGGTGCCCTTCCTGAATGCCCGTCTGCAGGGTTTGTCAAAACTGGTGCGCGCCGCCGACTTGAAAGGGGAGGGGCATAAACCCTGGACCTGGCGGGCCGACCCACTGGTTGTCAAAGCGGTGGCCAAGATCGCCATGTTCTCGGCAGTGCTGGCACTCTTGAATGGTGACGATGAGCGCTACCAGGCGCTGCCGGATTGGGAGAAAGACGCATACTGGCACTTCTTTGTGGGTGAACATCACTTCCGCCTGCCGAAACCTTTTGAAATCGGCATTATCGCCGGCACCATTCCTGAACGCATGATGCACACCTGGATACTGGACAATCAGCCCAGTGAAAAATTGTTGTGGAGCATGAAGCACGGGGCGGTGGATACGCTGGCCTTCAACCCGATACCGCAGGCGGTGCTGCCGATGGCGGAGTTGTATGCCAATCGCTCCTTTCACTTCGACAAGCCCATTGAATCCCTGGGAGATCAGCGCAAGCTGCCCCAAAACCGGCACAACAGCTTTACCAGCGATACCATGGTGTCCCTGGCGCAGTTGGTGGGCTGGTCCCCAAAGCAGATGGAGCACTTCTGGAAGGGCTATACCGGGACCATGGGCGCTTATGCGCTATCGGCCACCGATATGCTGGTGGCCTGGGCACAGGATAAGCCCAA
Source organism: Microbulbifer sp. TYP-18 (assembly GCF_040932045.1). Classification (NCBI taxonomy): domain Bacteria; kingdom Pseudomonadati; phylum Pseudomonadota; class Gammaproteobacteria; order Cellvibrionales; family Microbulbiferaceae; genus Microbulbifer; species Microbulbifer sp. TYP-18. The sequence goes on along the minus strand of NZ_JBFRBC010000018.1, from coordinate 94,474 downwards.
TCAAGGCGAATTTCTGGCTACCGATATTCCGGTACTTAAAAGTTTTTACCGTGGCACCAAGCCACATTACAGCACCCAGTATACCGACGACCTTTATAAGCGGATGCAGGAAGTGAACCAGCTGGCAGCAAGCCTCAAGGATCTAAGAGGACAAGAGAGAGCAGAGTTTGTGACAGAGCACCGCAACAAATTGTCTCAGCGCCGTACACTCAACCAAGCAAGTCGGCACCTTAGTGAATTACGCAAGCGGCGCGAACGTATTTTAGTCGAAGATATTCCACGTAAGGCTAAGCAACTAAAGCTGGATGCGATTCAAAAACGGATCAATGCCATGGCAGCAAAAGCATCGCAGAGTACCGAAGCCGCTTTTTAGAGGTTGATCATATCGACTTGTCATGCCATCCATTGTTACAGTTAAAAAAGAACTAGAGAACAAGTTTTTATTGACCGCTAATTACAAAAAGAATCTAAGGGGATCATGATGCGTTATACCCAATCCGTCCTTGCGGGGGCGCTGAGCCTGCTGGTGAGCCATGGCACCAGCGCGGCCGTCACGCAAAAGAACTGGTCCTATACCTACACCGCAGCGGGCAAGATGGAGACCGCCAACGGTCCGCGCACCGATGTTTCCGACATCACCACCTACGGCTATGACGCCAACAACCGTCTCACCAGCACCACCAATGCCCTGGGGCATGTGGAGTCGGTGCTTGAGTATGACGCCGCTGGCCGGCCTCTCAGAGTACAGGATGCTAATGGCCTGCAGATTCATTTCGCCTATACCCCCCGCGGCTGGCTGAAAACCGCCACGGCCAAGGCGACTGCTGGTGATCGGGTGACCAGCTACACCTACGATGCCGTGGGCCAGGTCACCAATATCGCCTACCCGGATGGCTCCGACATCAGTTTTGAATACGACGACGCCCGCCGTCTCACCGCAGTGGAGAATGCCCTGGGCGAGCGGATGGAATATACGTTGGATGCCGCCGGCAATGTACTGCAGGAAAAGATTTATGCCGCCGACGGCACCACCCTGGTGCGCTCCGTCAGCCGCAGCTACGACGAGCTGAGCCGCCTGATCGATGTGGATGGCAACAACGGCCAGAACACCTCCATCGCCTACGACAAGAATGGCGACCGCACCTCCGCCACCGACGGCAACCAGAACACCACCGGAGAGACCCGGGATGCCCTGGGCCGGGTCAAGAGTGTCACCGATGCCAATACCAACCAGATCCAATATACCTATGACACTGCCGACCGTATCACCTCGGTCACCGACCAGCGCGGCAACACCACCAGCTATGAGTACGACTTCCTCGGCAATCTCACCAAACTCACCAGCCCCGATACCGGTATTACCAGCTACGACCACGATCCCGTCGGCAACCTCATCACCCGCACCGATGCGCGGGGTATAGTTTCCAATTACAGCTACGATGCCCTCAACCGCCTCACTGCCATCACCTATCCCGGCAGCACCGCCGAGAATGCGACTTATAGCTACGACAATACCGATAACAACAACAAGGGGGTGGGCCGCCTGACCGGCTTCGGCAACGATGCCGGCGCTACCGCCCTGATCTATGACGACCTAGGCCGTATCACCCGGCAGGATGACACCATCGCCAGCTGGAGTTTTAGCACCCAGTACGGCTATGACGCTCTGGGGCGTGTCGCCAGTATCACCTATCCCTCCGGCCGTATTGTCAGCTACAGCCGCGACACCTTGGGCCGTATCAGCGCCATCACCAGTCAGGACAATGCCCAGGCCACTGCCCAGACCCTGGTCAGCAATATCCAGTACCAGCCCTATGGCGGTATCTCTTCCATGGACTATGGCAACGGCATCACCCAGAGCTATAGCTACGACCTGGACGGCCGGCTGGAGACCGTCACCGCCAGCGGTATCGGCAATGTCCGCTCCGACTTCTACACCTATGACCTGGCCAACAACATCACCGGCATCGCCGACAGCCTCGACACCAACAAAGACAGGGCCTTTGTCTACGACAACCTGAACCGCCTCACCGGCGAAGGCTATATCGCCGGCCAGAACGACTACCAGTACGATGCAGTGGGCAACCGCACCCAAAAGGACGCCACTGACACTGGCGGTACCCCGAGCACCACAACCTACAGCCACGAGCCCACCTCCAATCGTATAACGCAAAGAGATAGTCAACCCTGGGTGACCGATGCCGCTGGCAACACCACCAGTGTGGACGGGGGACAGCAGCAGTACAGCTACAACCACGCCAACCGACTCAAAACCTATACCGAAAACAGCACACTTCAGGGTACCTATTACTACAACGCCATTGGCCAACGCGTGCGCACGGACAAAGCTGAAGACACGTTGTTGCACTATGGCTTGGGTGGACAGTACCTGGGCGAAACCAGGTACACCAGCAATGGCACTGACATCCAGAGCCGGATTGACTACATCTACCTGGACAACATTCCCGTCGCACAGATTAAAGTTGTCTACGACGAAGGGCAGATACAGAGCACTACACTGACCTATTTGCACACCGACCACCTCAATACCCCTCGTATCGGCACCAACAGCAGCGAAGCCATTGTCTGGCGCTGGGACAGTGATGCCTTTGGGCGGTTGACACCGGACACCGACCCGGACAACGATACCAATCCGACCACGGTCAACCTGCGTTTTCCAGGACAGATCAAGGGAGGGGAAGCACCGTACTATTACAACTATTTTAGGGACTACGATCCCACCACAGGAAGGTACCTCCAAAGTGATCCCATTGGCTTGAATGGTGGAATAAATAGTTATGGGTATGTAAATGGTAATCCCATAAAAATGTTTGATCCTCTAGGCTTGTGTGCATGCAATAATCCCGGAGAGAATTTCAACACGGCAAGCCAAAGTATCGCGGATTCGCACGTAAATCCACCTACTGCTTGCGTTACTGCTGCCCGAGACGCGTATAGGAACTTGTTTTCGAATAATAGTATTGGGACAGGTCAGCCATTCACGAATCCGCCATTGTTTACTACTCATCAAAGGTTGATGAATCAAATGCTTGAGTTAGGATTGGTTGGGCCACAGTCACAATTCACTTTTAATGGTTCAAAGTGGACTCCTGTGGAGAATGCAACGACTCTAACTCAAAATGTTGCTCAAACTATTGAGAATAGCGGGCCTGGGGTTTATTCTCTGGGAGTGGCGAATGGTGTTCACGTACAAACGCTGGTATACAACGGTAACTCATTTGTTCTTTATGATCAGGGGACTGGCTGGAATGGAACTTTTTCGTCTAATGATGCATTTAACTCACACATCTTATCGATGACTCAGAAGCTTAACCCAACATTTGCGAAGGATGGTTGGAGTGCAGTTTTGAATATGCATCAGCTCTGCCTGTGTAACATCCCGTAAATTTTTTGGAGTGAAAAATGGTAGCCAAGCTAATTCTGATAGCTGCTCTTTTTTCATCGGTCTATGCTATCGGTGAAACAGTAGGAAGCGAATATATTGAGGTTAGCCCCTATCGTCCCGTAAGAGATAATTTATATGATCGGGGCGCAGAGCTTTATTTTAAATCTGCTCGTGCTGCTATCGGTAAAAAGGTCGGCGATCCTGTTTTACATGAAGATATATATATAAAACGTTTCGGATTTGAAGATTCTGATAAAAAAAAGCTTGATGAGCGTCTGGCTGACGTAGTAGACCCAGAAACTTGGAAAAGAATTAACACTGTATTTTATCGAGATAAAAAGAATCTTTATTGTTTTCACTCGGATACTGGCGGCGGATATTTAGTTTACTTAGAAACTATATCTCCTAACAATTTGGTATTTTATACTGAAGATGGAAAGAAATCTATAGAGGAAATTAGGGCTACTAGAAAACAAGCTTCTCAAAGTTCTAGAGGTTGTGATACTAAAGATTATTTTTATTCAACAGATGGTGCGAATGTATATTACTTATGTAGTGTGGTGGATGGAGCAGATCCAGATTCATTTGAACTTATCAAAAGCTATGCAGCAAAAGATAAGTTCTCTAACTATTTTAATGGAGTAAAAGAATAGCATTTCATTGAATATTTAATTGCTCTTACATAAAGTATGAAATGTTATCAGCTTGAAAGTCACTGTTTCAACAGACTATGGAATAGTTATTAGGAAGGCCGCCCTAAAAGAAAAGGATATTGAAGCCTCAAAGGTCTTTGATGTTATGGAAACAACTGAACCACTTGGAGAAAATGACCATCTGATATCATTTGGTCCACATTTTGGCCGTGAAACCTCTGATGAGCTTTCAAAAAGACTGGACTCTCTTGGATTGTTCTGCATGCGGGATTATTTTGTATTCCATGGAGATTTCCCAAGCTGGGCCAACTTTACCCTAAAAGGTAAATAATAGAGTTTTCTCCAAAACGGAAAGTGGGCATAGTCAATGGTAGTGAAATATGAAAAACTTGTTTAAAATAATATTCATATGTTTATTGGCAGTTTCTTCTAGTGCATTATCGCTTGATGAGGTGAAATGTTTAAGTGTCGAAGATGTTAAGATTTTACCCTTTCGAGGGGAGAAGGTTGATGATGATACATATAACTATTTTGTTTCTGCAGGTTACAAAGCTTTAAGCTGTCTAATTTCTCAAGTCTCGAACACCAAAAAAATGAGTGATCCTCGTAAAGCTCCACCCTATGAAGGTATACGCGTAGGAGATGTGGCGTTTTTTATTATCTCTGATATTCTACAAAAACCAATAAATGAACTTATAAACGATAGATCCTTTAAGGAAGAATTTTCTAAGAATGGCGTGTACGCCTACTTTGATTACGTCAATAAGGGAAAAAATAGAGTTTTATTGCAAAGCAGTTTATCGAAACATCATTTATAGAAAGGTGATTGATGATTAGTTGAGATTCATTTTTTAATGTTCATCAGATTTGCTCGCGTAATAGGTCGTAAAGTTTTTATAGTGGAACATGATGGCTAAAATTATTCTGTTAATTACTCTTTTTTCATCGGTCTACGCTATCGGTGAAACAGTAGGAAACGAATATAATGAGGGTAGTCCATATCGTTTGAGCTATGCAGACGAAACTGACAGAGAAAGCTCTGCCAATAAAGTTGTAGAGAATGCAGTTGGTAGAATAATTCTCACCGCAGATGCTTATAGCCGATATGATTATTCTGAAACTAACCCGTTTGGTGTCGCAAAAGCATTCATTATGTTTCGGGATATTTATGAACAAGAAATTAGGCAGTTGGCCCCGCGGTTGAGGACTGATTTCATATGGTCAGTTATGTGGCATTTGGATCTTGCCGGGGGATATTTGACTGAGTTTATTGAAATAATTTCCGAGGATGATACCAGTTTTTTTGAGAATAAGCTAAAGCGTTATATTGCTATTGAAGAAAAATTGCTTCGTCATAGAACTAAACTAACAAAATCTAAAATTATTCTACATGGATTAATGAACGCAAATAAATAGTGAGTTTGGTTAATAGTATTAAACCTCCATATACCCAATGATGAGTAGATGGTTTCAATCTAATCTTGTAGGGCTAATTGTACTGGCTGATTTCGTCACCAGTAAGACCAGTAAGCGTGGATTAATTTAGAAACCATGTCGTCCATGATCTGCTTAATATTCCAGCCGAAGTTTTGATGCGCAGCATCGTAGTCGTATTTGTAGGTTCCGATTACGGTGTTGTTTTCGCGGTCCCTTAGTATCGCGTGCCATATAATCCGGTATGGATAACCACCCCGCTTATAGCTTACGGTCAGCTCATAGGGGGCTTGGGAAGCGGAGACATTTTCAAAAGTTGTTAAGGTGTTCCTGTCGATAATGGTTTGACTCATTGCTGATTCACCTGACGACAGATCAACCTCTAAACCTTCAGCTTCCAATAGAACCTGTAATTCTAATGCAAGGAGGTCGGGGTCATTGGCCATATTCAAGAAGAGAGTATTTGACTTCGGAAGGGCTAAATCTGGCCCAAAAGTAACCACAGGTGATGCCACACAAGCAGCTAGGACTAGAGTGACCGGCAAGAACGCCAAAAGCTTTAGCTTCGCGATACGGTTCATGTAAAAAGCTCCCTTTGTTATCTAGTCTATTGTCTACACAGTGCACCAACTAGAACAAGCTTGGTTAGGTACAGATAAGATGAAAAGCGCGCTATTGTTTTTAAACGATGGTGCCAAGTTCTTGCGTATCAACTGAAACGGGCGCGGGTGGTCAGATCTCGCCAACTTGACCAATTGGCAATTTTTGCTCAGAATGCTGTATATGTATACAGTTATTCCAGTTCCCCTTTTGGCTGTCGCCGTTTCGGCAGGTTTCCCATCGCCAGCAGCGGCTTACTCTGAAAAACCACTAATCATCGATGACTGGCTCTGGCCCCAGCGGGTCAGTTGCCAACTCGTGCCGGTTGGTACCAACGGCCGAACCTACCTCATTCTTGATCAATCTCTGCGTCCTATAGTAGGGGACCAAATTTGGTTTACTGAAGCGGATGAATTGCGGTCCTGGCCCTGTGAGCCGTTACCAGAGTTGGGCATGGGCATAGTAGTGTCGGCTACTGTCAGGCTATACCGGCGTCGTGCAGACCCTGGACCTACACCAGAGTCCATACATGACTGGCTTGTCCGGCGACCTTACGCCACCTACCTGGTGAGGGCCGAAGGCCGGTCGATGGTTGGTCATGGAATCCATCACGGTAGTTTGTTGGTGGTTGACCGTAGTTGTGACCTGCATGACGGTGATATTGTCATCGCGGGTTCTGCTGATGGCTTTTTGGTCAAACAGTATCGTGCCAACCCGGCCCGCCTAGTATCTGGCAACCCGGAATACCTCGATATCGTTCTGCAGAGCGCTCCGCAGTACGACCTGGATGGTGTTGTGATAGCCAGCCTGACGCACCACAGGAGGCAAGCGGAGCGGAGGAAGTAGTGGTCGGCAAATTGGCATTGACCTCAATGCTGGCCGTAAACCCACTCCCTGGTGGAGGTGTCAGGAACGTAGTCCCTATGCGTGTCACCCTTCACACTGCCTGAGTAGATACATAGCAGACGCCACGCGCCATAGTCGATTGATGTCAGCCCGTCGAGGTAGGGGGTGAAGCTGTATACACCCACCAGCTGCGCCGCTTGTCTAGGGGTGAGGCTTGCTTTGCATAACTCAGCTGCTACCTCTTCCGCGGTTGGCGTCAGCCATCCTTCTCGGTATCGCTGGTAAATTTCGGGTCGCGCTAGATCCGTGTCGGAGGTAGGGGTTGATGTGTTCATTTTTTGTCCTCCATTGGTGGCACCAATCAGCTGGGCTATTGGCTACACCAGTTCCGTCTCTTGCCCCCATGATACTCATACCCAAGGTTGGCGCCTATGAGTAGCTGATCTAGCCGCTTACCATCTACCCATACTTCGGCTAATAACCTGAAATACTTGTCCCGCTCTATCTCCTCAAGGCGTACTTCCTGGGCACCACGGAGCAGGGTGACGGCGAATTGCTTGGCCTTTCGTGCCAGTTCCTTTTCAGCTTGGCACTTGCCCCGCAACTCCGGGGTGTCTACCCCTTTGACTCTGACGCCGATACGCTTGCCGACTATATCGGGCCATCCTGGGACATTGGCGGTGAAGGAGTCACCGTCATAGATGGAGACTACCTCTACGGGGCGCGCAAAGGCAAAGGAGGGGAGGAGAATTAAGACAAGAAAAATTCCTTTCATTTTCCTTAATGGCGAATGGATTTTTAGAAGTGAAACTTCAGTGATTTTTTGTGAGCATCAATGGATTTATTGATACTGTATTATTATACAGTTTTTAGGTGATCGGCCTTTTATTTTGCACCACATTTTGCACCATAACTAAAAAAGGCTTACATCTGTTGATGTAAGCCCTTGATTTTACTGGCGCGCTCGGGAGGATTCGAACCTCCGACCGCCTGGTTCGTAGGCCCACATAATTCCTAATGGAATCAATGAGTTAGGCTGATATTTTGCACCATAACTAAAAAAGGCTTACATCTGTTGATGTAAGCCCTTGATTTTACTGGCGCGCTCGGGAGGATTCGAACCTCCGACCGCCTGGTTCGTAGCCAGGTACTCTATCCAGCTGAGCTACGAGCGCGTGGTTGCGGACTATAGTGAGTCAACCTTGTGGAGTCAACTCCTTTTTAAGCTTTTTTCGAAAAAAATCCTTAAAAATCCGTAAGTTAGCCAGCTCAAGAAGTTTGGTTGGAACGCCGCTTCAACTGGTTAGGGCGCGCATTCTGCCCCGGAGTGGGCGGTTTTGCAAGTGCTTTTTGCGGGGGCCGGTGGGCCTTCAGGCGGCTTCTGATACCCGCTCCGCGGTTGCTCTTTCAAGTTCGCTTTCAAAGCAGTGTTCAAGGATATGGGGGTCCCGGTGGCGCTTGATAAGGTCGAAGAAGGCTTGGGCCTCCGGATAGGTGAGCTTCAGGTAGGCGAGCCACTGTTTGACCCGGTTACCCAGATGCTGGGCGGGGTAGAGTTCGCAGGTGGTGAGGTAGTAGTTCTGCAGTATTGCCACCGTTGCCGCCCAGTCCATGGGCGGCGATTTGGTGCCGGCACACAGGGCTTTGACTTGCAGGCCGAGGTCGGGACGCGCCAACAGGCTGCGCCCAAACATAAAGGCGTCACATCCGGTGATCTCCCGGCAGCGGCGAAACTCATCGGTTGTCCAGATATCGCCATTGGCAATCACTCGCAGGCTGACTTGCTGCCGAATCTCACCGATATACTCCCAGTATGCGGGGGGGCGGTAGCCATCGACTTTGGAGCGGGCGTGCACGGCCAATTCACCGGCCCCGCCGGCTTCGGCAGCGCGGGCGTTGTCCAGATAGCTGGATCTGTCCCGATAGCCCAGGCGGATCTTGGCGGAAACAGGAATATGTTCCGGGGTGGCCCGCCGTACGGCGGCGACGATGGCCTCGACTCTCTGAGGGCTCTGTAACAGACAGGCGCCGCCATCACTGTTGTTGACTGACTTGGCGGGGCAGCCGAAGTTCAGATCGATGGCGCGCGCACCGGCTTCTACCGCCACGGCGGCATTGTAGGCCATCGCCTGGGGATTGCCGCCCAACAGCTGCAGCCGTACCGGTACGCCGCTGGGCGTTGTGGCCTGGTGTTCCAGTTCGGGGCAGCGGCGGATAAACACCCTTCGGGGCAGCTTGGTCTGGGTCACCCGTACGAACTCAGTGACACAGACATCGATTCCACCAATGGCCGATAGCAGAGCACGTAGATGGTGGTCTATGACCCCTTCCATGGGGGCCTGGTATATCCTCGGTGGCAATATTTCAGTCTGTATGCTCATCTTGGGCCGCTGAGGGAACATCTGGGCGGCGCATTGTAGCAATAGGGGCCTTCTACCTGAACCAGTGCATCAGTCTCTGAAGAGCCTGCTCGGGAGCTTGAAACCGGGCCTGCCGATTGGCTTGCTGTAGGCCGTGTAGGGATTGCACCTGACTGGGCGCCAGTGTTGACCGGGTGCTTCCATGGTTGCGAGTGAAACTAATAAGTGTTTGATTTTAAAGGAATCCTGTACTGATAATAGCCGCGGCCAGGGCGACTTGGGGATAGGGAGCCCTCCCCGGAGTGAGCCGGTGTTGGCGCTCAGTGGCTCAGCTACGGGCTGTTGCGAGTGACCTATTGCGAGTGATAATGATGTCCATCTCAGCGACCGGCCAGATGGCCTGATACAAGGGGAATAAGGTGGAAGACTCGCTGCTACAGCAGGGGCTGGACATCACACTGTTCGGCATGGGGATCGTTTTTTCTTTTCTACTGGTGTTAGTGATTGCCACGGGCTTTATGTCCCGCATCGTTACGCGCAGTTTTCCCGAACCGGAAGACGCGCCCCCCCTGTCAAACCCGCAGAGTGATTCCGATCGACTGAAGGCCATTGCCAGGGCTGCTATCGAGCAGCATCGCAACCGCAACAAGCGCTAGATGGGGTATTGCGCTGCATAAGTTGAAGAATTTGCCGAGAGAGACAATTCATGACTGAGGTTAACAAGCCGCTGGGAATTACCGATGTGGTCTTGCGCGACGCGCACCAGTCACTTTTCGCCACTCGCATGCGCCTGGACGATATGCTGCCGATTGCGGAAAAACTGGACCAAGTGGGGTTCTGGTCGCTGGAATCCTGGGGAGGGGCCACTTTTGACGCATGTATTCGCTTTTTGGGTGAAGACCCGTGGGAGCGTATTCGGGAGCTGAAAAAGGCGATGCCGAACACCCCGCAGCAGATGCTGTTTCGCGGACAGAATATTCTTGGTTATCGCCATTACGCCGATGATGTGGTGGATAAGTTTGTCGAACGCGCGGCGGTAAACGGTGTCGATGTGTTCCGTATTTTCGACGCCATGAACGATATGCGTAATTTGCAGATTGCGCTCAGTGCGGTGAAAAAGCAGGGCAAGCACGCCCAGGGCACCATTTCCTATACGGTAAGCCCGGTGCACACTCTGGATTTGTGGGTGGATCTGGGCCGGCAATTGGAGGATATGGGAGCCGATTCCATCGCGATTAAGGACATGGCGGGGTTGCTGCGCCCCTATGAGGGCTATCAACTGGTGAAGCGGTTGAAGGCGGCGGTGCATATCCCGATTCATATGCAGTGCCACGCTACCACCGGTCTCTCCACGGCCACGGCACTGAAGTGTGTGGAGGCGGGAATCGACAATGTGGATACCGCTATTTCTTCCATGTCCATGACCTATGGCCACAGCCCTACCGAAACGCTGGTGGCGATTCTGGAGGGCACTGATCGCGACACCGGGCTGAATATCGAGCTGTTGGGGGAGATTGCGGATTATTTTCGCGAGGTGCGGAAGAAATACGCTAAGTTCGAGGGTTCGCTGCGCGGGGTGGACTCCCGTATCCTGGTGGCCCAGGTACCGGGCGGCATGCTCACCAATATGGAAAACCAGCTGCGGGAGCAGGGGGCGGAGGATCGCTTCGACGAGGTGCTGGAGGAGATTCCACGGGTGCGCAAAGACCTGGGTTATATACCCCTGGTTACACCCACGTCGCAGATCGTCGGCACCCAGGCGGTGCTGAACATACTCACAGGTGAGCGCTACAAGTCTATTTCCCGGGAAACGTCGGCAGTTTTGAAAGGGGAGTATGGGGCCACACCGGCTGAGGTTAACCAGGAGTTGCAGGCCCGGGTCCTCGACGGGGGAGAAGCAGTTACCTGCCGTCCTGCAGATCTGCTGGCACCTGAGCTCGACAAGCTGCAGGAGGAGCTGCTTGGCAAGGCGGAACAAGAGGGTATAGCACTGACGGATGGCGAAGGCGAAATCGACGACGTGTTGACCTATGCGCTGTTTCCGCAGATTGGCCTCAAGTTTCTCAAAAATCGGGGCAGGCCGGAGGCTTTTGAGCCGGTGCCAACGGGCGCGGATACGGCGCCGGCAGTGACCAACGAAAAGGGTGAGGGTGTTTACACGGTAACCGTTGAAGGGCAGGCCTATACGGTAACGGTGGCCGATGGCGGTGATGTGACCGGGATGGTGCCGGTTTCCCCTGGTGTAGCTGCAAACGGTGGCGACGACAGGCCCGTGACGAGCGCCGACCACACGGTATCCGCGCCGCTGGCCGGCAACATTTTCAAGGTATTGGTAAAGCCAGGTGATCAGGTGGCCGAAGGTGAAGTCATCATTGTATTGGAGGCGATGAAGATGGAAACGGCCATCAGTGCGCCGCGCTCCGGTGGTGTGAGCAATGTGGCAGTCAAAGAGGGCGATTCGGTGGCGGTGGGTGATGCCCTGCTGTCCATCGCCTGACCGGGGAAGATTGTGGACAACTTGCTAAATCTCTGGCTGTCTTCCGGCGTCGCGCAGATATCGTTTGGGCAGCTCGCTATGATCCTGGTGGGCCTGCTGCTGCTGTTTCTGGCAATCCGCAAGAATTTTGAGCCGCTGTTGCTGGTACCCATAGGGTTCGGCGGCATTCTCGCCAATATACCCGGGGCCAATCTGGCGCTGCCTGCGGCGGAAGCGGCACTGCTGTCCGGCGACAACGGTGTTTTGTTGCAGCTGACACAACTTCTGGGCCCGGAACATCTGGTTTCGCTCCAGGATTTGAAGCAGGCGCTGGCCGATGCTCCGGCGTCGGTGCAGGCACAGGCGGCACAGATTGCCCGGGACGCGGGCTTCAATAACGGCATGCTATACAATTTTTACTCCGTTGCGATTGCCTCGGGGGTAGCGCCGTTGGTGATTTTTATGGGGGTGGGCGCGATGACAGATTTCGGTCCGCTACTGGCCAATCCCCGCACGCTGTTTTTGGGGGCGGCGGCGCAGTTTGGGATTTTTGCCACGGTCCTGGGTGCGGTGGCTATGTCCGCCACGGGCATAGTGGATTTTTCCATCGCGGATGCGGCGGCTATCGGTATTATTGGGGGGGCCGATGGCCCTACGGCAATCTACGTGTCCAGCCTGCTGGCGCCGGACCTGCTCGGTGCCATTGCGGTTGCGGCCTATTCCTATATGGCGCTGGTGCCGCTGATTCAGCCGCCCATAGTGCGCGCGCTGACAACGCCAGCGGAGCGCAAAATCGAAATGGTGCAATTGCGCCATGTGAGCAAGCGGGAAAAGATAACTTTTCCGCTACTGCTGCTGATTCTGGTGGCTCTTTTCCTTCCGGATGCGGCGCCCCTGCTGGGCATGTTCTGTTTTGGGAACCTGATGCGGGAGTGTGGCGTGGTGTCGCGCCTGTCGGATACTGCGCAGAATGCACTGATCAATATCACTACGATTTTTCTCGGCCTATCGGTGGGCTCCAAGCTGGCGGCGGACAAGTTTCTGGACCCGAAGACGCTGGGCATTCTGGCCTTGGGGATAGTGGCTTTTGCGATCGGTACCGCCGCAGGCGTGTTGATGGCCAAGCTTTTGAATCTGGTCAGCAAAAACAAGGTGAATCCACTGATTGGTTCCGCCGGCGTGTCCGCAGTGCCTATGGCGGCGCGGGTGTCCAACAGGTTGGGGCTGGAGGCCAATCCGCAGAATTTCCTCCTGATGCACGCTATGGGGCCCAATGTCGCCGGTGTGATTGGATCAGCAGTCGCTGCGGGGGTGATGATCACCATGGTGCGCGCCATGGGTGGCTGACAGAGTAGAGTGGGCTGGCAGCGGGGGCCTTCTCCCTATGCCGTCGACTGGACAGAACTGAGGTCACCCGGCCTAGCTGCTGCCAGTGTTGGCCCCGTCTGGGACGAAACTGCGACGATTCCATCCGACTGTCTGGCCACCTGCTGGATTGTGGCGGATGCGTGCTATGATAGGCGCCTTTTTGTTCTGTCGGGCGTTCACGCACGCCCATGGGAGAGAGTATGTCCTGGTTGGGTGCGGGCATTGGCGCTGGAATAGGCCTGGTGTTTGGCGGGCCTATCGGCGCGGCCCTGGGTGCCTGGATAGGCGGTTCATTTGGCTCGGGCGTGAAGCGTGTGACCGCTGGTGCCGGGCAGCTGGGCCGGGATGGCGCCCAGACGGTTTTCATCGTTACCCTGTTTTCCATGCTGGCGAAGATGGCCAAGGCGGACGGGCAGGTCTCTACGGCTGAGATCCAGCTGATCGAGCGTTTTATCCAGGATAACCTGCGTTTGAGCGCCGAGGATCGCAAGCAGGCGATCAAGATTTTTGACAACGCCAAAAACGACTCCTTCAGCATCTACGAGTATGCACAGCAGTATCACCAGCTGGTGCGCAATCAGGGTATGCGGGAGATGGTCTACCGCCTGTTGTTTGCGGTGGCCTATGCGGACGGCACCCTGCATGCCAGCGAGGAGGCTATTCTACGCCGTCTTCCATCCTATCTGGGGCTGAGCGAATCCCTGTTTGCCGCCATGCAGGCGGAATTCGACCGGCGCGCCCCGGCGGCGGCCGGCAGTCTGCAGCAACACTACGACGTTCTGGGCTGCAGTCCGGACACCAGCGATCGCGATTTGAAGCTCGCCTACCGGCGCAAAGCGGCTGAATTTCACCCGGACAAGATCGCCGCCAAGGGCCTGCCGGAAGAATTTATGCGCTATGCAGAAGACCAGATGAAGAGTATCACGGTGGCGTATGACACCATCGTGGAGGCGCGCAAGCGCAGTGTCGAAGTCACGTCCTGATCGCCTTCAGGCGGTTGAGACGGGGAGTGTCCTTAAATGAGCCAGGCCGAACAGATAGAAGAGAAGTTGGTTGCCGCTTTTGCACCACAGCACATTGAGGTGCAATGCGAAAGCCATATGCACAATGTTCCGGCGGGGTCGGAGATGCATTTTCGCGTGGTACTGGTGAGCGAGACTTTTGCCGGGGTGCGCAAAGTCAAGCGCCACCAGCTGGTATATGCGGCCTTGGCAGCGGAGATGGAGACTTTTGTCCATGCCCTGGCGCTGCATCTATATAGCCCCGAGGAGTGGGGGGGAGAGGCGCCACTGAGCCCGCAGTGCCTGGGCGGGGAAAAAGGGCAAAAATAAACGCCGTATCCTCCCGCCATCGGACTTGTTTTGCCGCCGGAATTTAGCGCGGCTTTCACCATTAAAAAGCTGTTTTCGCCGGTGTTATCAGGTTGCTGGCGGCTGCTTTAATTTCTTCGTCGGTTTTTTCCCTCTTTGGAAATTCCACTGATTACTCTATCCAAAGATTATTCCGCCATAAAAAGAATTTACACGTCAATTTTACGCTGATCTTCCAATTTACAGCTTTATTTTTGGGTGTTTTTTCTACAGCCGTTTTTTTTCCTGTCTAGACTGAAGGTTGATTGGGTTAATTGCTGTTCAATTTGCCGAATATCAATGGAGTTTTTTCTATGAAAATGACGCGCATTCTAACACCCCTGGCACTGGCTGTATCCGCTACGCTCGGAACACAGCAGGTGCTGGCGGGACCTTCCGGCTATGAGCCAGTCGGTCCGCCGAAGCTGTACCATGCCGGTACTGCGGTGGTCCGCTTGGGTGGTAGCTATGTGGATCCAGACAACACCAACGCAAGCCTGAGAAATCCGGATATTTTTCCGGAGTTCGTTGTGGATGGCCGGCGCGGGTTTGACTTCGACTTGGACTCCGAGTGGTCCTGGCAGTTCAGCGCTATGTTCATGCCATTTGACCACTTTAGCGTCGAGTATATGTATGTTGGTGAATCCAGCCATGATACCGACATTCGAGTGGACAATTTTGTAAACGACGGCTTCCGCCGCAATTTCCGCTTGAATGATTTGGATCGCACCACCAACGTGTTGACGGTGAACTGGTTCCCGGTATGTCCGGAGTCCTGGGTTCAACCCTATGTGGGTATCGGAACCCATTACACGGACTTCGACAGTGTCCGGGTCAGAGAGCCTGTCAACGAAGCGCTGGCTGTTGTGGGCGACGCTGTCGGCCCCGCACGCTTGAGTGTGGGCAGCAGCTGGGGCTGGGTCGGCCAGGTAGGGATTGACATCCTATTTGGGCGCGACAGCAACTGGCTGGTGAATGCGTCCGCAATATACCTCGATATGGATCTGACGGCGGATCTGGACTATGCGGTCCGCGGTTTGACCAACGATGACGAGGAGCGTCTGTTTTACAACTCGGTAAGGACCAAGTTTGATCCGGACCCCTGGTTGTGGAACATAGGCATCGGCTATAAGTTTTAACGCTTAGCCACCGATGAAAAAAGGCGCTGTGGCGCCTTTTTTCATGTTTGGTGGTTGTTGCCATAGGAGAAGAAAGCGGGGCTATGCCCCGCTTTAACTGTGGCTGGGAAAGGAAAATTGTGCACTCTCCCTTACACCACCGGCGGGCCAGCGCTGGGTGATGGTTTTGCGCAGGGTATAGAAACGTACCGAGTCGGGACCATAGGCGTGCAGATCACCGAAGCGGGAGTGTTTCCAGCCACCGAAGCTCTGGTAGGCCACGGGCACCGGTAGTGGCACATTGATGCCTACCATGCCTATCTTGATATTGTCGCTGAAGTAACGTGCCGCCTCGCCGTCACGGGTGTAGATACAGGTCCCATTGCCGTATTGATGGCGATCTATAATATCCATGGCTTCCTGCAGGGAGTCAACGCGCATCACGCACAGCACCGGTCCGAAGATTTCATCCCTGTGCACAACCATTCCCTCGCGGACGCGATCAAACAGGTTGGCACCCAAGAAATTGCCGTTGCCAAAGCCGGGCACCTGCACGCCGCGGCCGTCAACCGCCAGCTCAGCACCCTCTTCGACACCTTGGGCAATATAGGATTCCACTTTTTCCTTGAGGGCGCGACTCACCAATGGACCCATGTCATTGCGGTTGTCCATGCCGTCGCCGATCTTTAGCCGGGTTATCTCCTCGGATAGCTTTGCAACCACTATGTCCGCCGTGGTGTCACCCACGACAACGGCAACGGATATGGCCATACAGCGTTCGCCACAGGAGCCGTAAGCGGCACCCATCAGTGAGCTGACCGCATTGTCCAGGTCGGCGTCGGGCATAATCACCGCGTGATTCTTGGCACCTCCGAACGCCTGTACCCGTTTGCCATTGGCGGTGCCGGTGGTATAGACGTGCTCGGCGACCGGTGTGGAGCCGACGAAACTCACCGCCTGAACCCTCTCATCAGTCAATAGCGTATCCACGGCCTCTTTGTCGCCGTTGACAACATTGAGCACTCCGGGGGGGATGCCGGCTTCCAGTCCCAGTTCAGCGATAAACAGGGCGGCACTGGGGTCCCTCTCCGAGGGTTTCAGTACAAAGGTGTTGCCGCAGGCGATCGCCATGGGCCACATCCACAGCGGCACCATGGCAGGAAAATTGAATGGGGTGATGCCGGCGCAGACCCCTAATGGCTGGAACTCGCTCCAGGCGTCGATACCCGGCGCCACATCCCTGCTGTGTTCACCTTTGAGCAGCTCGGGTACGCCGCAGGCATATTCCACATTCTCTATGCCCCGCTGCAATTCACCCATGGCATCGTTCAAAACCTTCCCGTGTTCCCGCGTCAGCAGAGCGCAGATCTTGTCCGCATTCCGTTCCAGCAGATCCTTGAGCCGGAACATAATCCGCGCGCGCTTTACGGGCGGTACTTGGCGCCAGGAGGGATAGCTGGCCTGGGCGGTGGCAATGGCCTGCTCGACGGTGGCCCTACTGGCCAGGGCGACATTCGCCAGCTCCTCATTGGTGGAGGGATTGAAAATAGGCTGCTGGCGTGGGTCCGGGGCCATCCTTTTGCCGTTGATTAGGTGCTCTATAACCGTCATGTATGTTCTCCTCTTCCCATGGCGTTATTTTTTGCGTGCCCCCAGGGTATCGGCTCGCGATCCCAGAAAACCCGTTGGCCGGTGCCTTTTACCCGATAGCACCAACTGCGGCTCTTGCGGGCTTTTTCAGTAACCTGCCCGTCTGGCAATGGCTTGCAGGTTGCAGGTTTCGCTCCGGTTCCTGCGGGTCCAGAGCCAAGGGGAATATTGTGTAACCTTTCCTCCTGCCTGAAAAACCAACAGCCGGGTGGGCCAGTGTGCACTACCTGCTAGGGATTGCAATTGCCCTGAATTTCCTCGCTGATCACTTTGTGTCTGTGGAAGGTGGGTTTGATGGTCTGGCCGCCATTGGAGGATGGGTTTTGATCGGCGTGGCTGGTCTGTCGACTGACACCCGGGTGGATAATTTCCGGTGTCCCTTGTCCGGGCCTTCGGCTGGCCCGGGGTCGGTATGGCGGCGAATATGAAGCTATTATCCGGCAACTTAGTGAGTTGCCGGGTTAGGGCCTGTTCACACTAGCTGAGTTTGCTCAGTTAGTGCGGACAGGCCCTAGTTATTCAGAGAGGTATACGGATTACCACGCCCCCCATAGTCTCTCCCAATTCGAAATCCTTGCGCGGACTGTCCACATGGTCGTTGTGGCAGCTGACACAAGCGGGGGATACGGCCACATCCGGATAGACAGCGGTGAAATATTCAGTATCCCCCAGTTTCTCGGTGCCGTAGAAATTTTTACCGGGATTGTCAATGATGAATTGCAGTCCCTCTTTCTCCATGTCTGTGCGGGGTTTGTTCTGCTTGTTGATCGCCCACAGGGAGAGCAGGGCATAGTTAAACCCGGCTTTCTGTTCCGCCACCCGCTCAGACCCCATACGCATCATTTGGGCCGGTAGGGGCAGTGCCTTTTTGTCTTGCCAATGCTCGTCCGCATCGATGACTTTTTCGTCGTTCTGTAGGCGGTTGACCACATTTTTCGTATAGCTGGTCCGGTCGGCCTCGATCACGGCAAAAATCGCATCGGACATTCTCTGTGGGGTGACTCCGCTTGTTTCAGAGCAGGCTGTGAGCAGTGATACCGCCGCGACAATGATGTAGACAAAGGTGCGCATGGTTTTCCCCTCCTAATGGGACATTGCTGGATTCATCTGGCTCTAATTGGACCGGATCCGCGCGATGCGATCGCGAATAAGTTGAAAGGTGTCGTGGCTTGCGGGTGGCATAGTGCTGAAATTACCGCGCACCAGGGGTTTGCTGGCCAGGGCCGACACCGCAAATTCAATTTCGTGGCAGCTCAGGCACACCGGCAGCATCTTTTCGTTGGGTCGCAGGTTGTGATTCTGGTTGTGGTTGACTGTCACCCTTTCCTTATGGGTTTCCCGCGGCAGATGGCAGTTGGCGCAGCTGACCCCATCGGGACTGTTATCCCTCCACTGGCGGAAATGGGCCGACTGGCGATAGGCGAGGCTGTGTTCATCGTCGTGACAGCCGAGACAGGCCTCTACAGCCGCATAGCGCGTATCTGTTTTATGGGGCCCGTGGCAACTGACGCAACTCAGCTCCCCAGGGGCGTCGGCCTTCATGGGCAGTGTGGCTTTGGCAGGGGAGATGTTGCCGGTATTGAGGGAAAAATCCCCGGGGAGGCTGGCCGACAACCGCATGCCGTGCTTGCCGGCGGTGAACGCCTGCTCTTGCTGCGAGTGGCACTGACCGCATTGAGACAGGATTTCCGCAGTGTTGAACTGGACCTTTCCCTCCTGGTGACAGTCGCTGCAATTGACAGCGGCCAGGGCGTGCGAACTATCCGACCAGGCGGCGATGATATTCGCCGTGTCCGCCTGTGTATGCAGGTCCGCATCCGAACCGGTCAGTGGTGTTTTATCCGGGTTTTCCTCGCGCCACTTGGCCAGGCTGTTACGCACCGGCAGATGGTTGACCGGTGCCGGAAGGCTGGGGTGCAGCTGCCGGGTAAGGAAATCTTCGTAGAGATAGCGGTTGTCGTGATAGTTGTGGCAGCCGGCGCTGGCACAGGTAGCAAAATCCAGGTCCCGATGGCTGGGCCTGTCGCTGGCGATATCCCGGTGGCAATGGAAACAGAAGTCGCCCGCGAGGGTGACACCCATGGCCCCAGTGATTTCCGGCTTGTGTTCGGTATGACAGGTGACACAGCGGCGGGCATCCAGTTTTGCCAACAGAGGGGCATTGCGCGGGTCGAGGAATTTCTTGCCGGGGTGGCTGTCGTTGGCCGTGGTCAGCTCGTTGGCGTGACAGTTCAGACAGGCCTGCTGCATGAAATCCTGGCCGGCAAAGCCATCTCCATGACAGCTGGTACAAGCCAGTTCAATCTGGTGGTGCCCGTGGCTGGTGGCACCGCCGAGAAAGAAAGTTTTGTCCGAAGCTTCGAGGTTGTAGGCGATAACGGCGCCAATCAGCAGAGTTATCAGTACACCGTAATGCCAGAATTTGAACTGCAACTTTTTCATTTAGAAGTAGTACACCGCCAGTATGTGGTAGAACAGCAACACGGGCAGTGCCCAGAGTAATGCGTAGTGCACACGCGACCACCACTTGCGGTGTTCACGCAGTTTCATATCGGTCCAGTGGTGGTTTCGCGCCATAAACACACCCACCAGTGAGCCGGTAGTGGTTGCGGCGAGAAACACCAGCATCAGGGCGAGGTTAAGGTTTTCCCCCAGGCGGAAGCCTGTGTGAACAACCAGCACCAGCAGCGCCAGCAGACCGATGAGGCTGTGTACATAACGCCAGTGATCCATGTGTCCGGTTTTTAGCCGCTGCCAGCGTTTGCGCAGGCTGAGGCTTGCTGTCAGCAGACAGAGGGAGAGCAGCGTATAGCCACTGACCTGCTTCCAGAAATTGTCATACCAGAGTTTGTTCCAGTACCAGTGGGACTGGACGCTTTCGGTCACGGGTGTGGCTGGCAGCAGAAGCGCGATCACTATCAGTGCCAGTGACAGTATTGAAGTAAACAGAATCCCCCGCGCGTGCCGCATCACCAGATTTGGAGCCGGAACATCCAGCAGCTCGGCGATCAATGGCCGGCAACTGCCGCACACGGACCCGGCATCAGTGGCCAGCTGGAGTTCCTGCAGAGTGCGCTTGCCGGCGGAAATGGCTGCGCACAATTCGCCTTTGGTCACGCCGTTGCACTGGCACACCAGGTAGCTTTCCGGTTGCTCTTTAAGGCTTGCGGGATCTCCCCGCTGCCACAGGTTGCCGCTCTGTTCGAACCTGGCCAGAGCGCGGGATGAAATTCTGTCCGCGGCGGCGATGGACTGCCGCACCCGGTTGATCTCCGGCCAGGCGCCAATGCTGGTGACAGCGATAAGCAGGCCCCGCCGGACCACCAGTTCCCGGAAAAGGCCTTTGAATCGGTTGCGGTAGACGTACCGCCGGGTTTCCGCGTCGGTGACAGCGGTATCATCGCCGAGGATACTGCAGGGAATATGGGAGATCTTCAGTTCCATATCGGTCTGGCAACCGACATAGTGCGACTCTTGGCTGTCTTTCTCGCTGCCCCCGTCGGGGGTGCAGATATGCCGGCTGCAGATTTCCGCCTGCTGATAGCCGGGCTTGACCAGTTGATAGACCTTGCGCTCGAATTCCGCACATTCACCGATGGCGTAAATATCCGGGTCACTGGTCTGCATGCGCGGCGATACCAGTATGCCGCGGTCGGTGTTCAGGCCACAGGTTTCGGCCAGTGCGGTTTCCGGTTCGACGCCGGTGCAGAGTACCACGGCATCGGCATCGAGCCGGTGGCCATCGGAAAATTCCACCTGTTTTACCCGGTCCGAGCCGTGAAATCCCACTATCTCTACCTCGGGGAGCAGCTCTATGCGCAGGGTTTCCAGGGCATCGGTAAGGTAAGACTCCGCTTCATCGCTGAGGCGGCCACCAAGCAGACCGGCGCGAACATGCAATACCACACGATTGTTGCGGGTCTTGAGGGCGGCGGCTGCCTCAAGACCCAGAGCCCCGGAACCCACCACACAAATGCAGCGGCTGGTCTGCCGCAGTTCCAACAGGGAGCGGGCATCGCTGAGGCTGCGAAACGGCATTATCCGGTTTAACTGAATGCCGGGGATTGGGGGGATAGAAGGTACTGAGCCGGTAGCGAGTATGAGTTTGGTGTAGGGCTGGGTATTGCCCTGCTGATCGACTATCTGGCGGGAGGTCCGGTCGATGCGGACCACGCGGCGGTTTCTGAATTCCGCCAGGCGCGGATGGGGTTCGGTGCCCACCGGGTTGTCCAGTTCCTGGGGAGACAGGTCCTGGTAAAGGTACTGCGACAAGCGTACACGATTGTAGGGGGCTTCATCTTCAGCACCTATCACAATCACCTGGGCTTCACTGCTGTACTGAAGCAGCTTTTGTGCGCAGCGCACGCCTACAGGGCCTGTCCCAACCACAACGTAGATGGGGTAGGCCGGATCTTTTTCGACACTGTGCCGTCCGGCTCCCTGCCGGGATTCGGTTACGGGCCCCGCCACGTCTCAACCCCAGTGGAATTGTTACGCTGCGCCCTGGCTGGCGACAAAAAGTAAGTGAACCACATCAGCATTTTTATTCTTAAAATTTTTATTTTTGTGGATTCTAACGCCTAACGATAATCGAGAAAAGAGAAAAACCTCCGCTTGAGGGGATAGAATTAATACGACTGGCGAACGGCGCCGTGGCGCCGACGCGAGTCAGGAAGGTTGGTAGAGGGTATAGAGTTCCTTCTCTTCCAGAGTGACCCGGCGCACCAGGGCCTCGCCGATCTTGTCGTAATCCAGTTTGAAGTCCCGGATCATTTCCTGCGAAAAGGCTTCGTGGTTGTAGCGCTTGCAGAACTGCACCACCGCATTGGCGATGTCGTTCATATCAGTACGAAAGTCCTTAACGATCTGCAGCGTGTGTATATCCCCTGCCAGGGCCTGCTCCAGGTAGACGTAAAAGCGGACATTTTCCTTGATCAGGTGTGCCTGGAAACTGGATTTAAAGGCGGTCAGCAGTTGGGACAGGTGGCGGAAATCCCTTTTCTCGTAGCCCTCTGACCAAATGCGTTGAAAAGCATCCACCAGGTCATGGTGGTCTCTTTTAAGGTCGGTGATCAAGCTGGGGTCGTAGCTGATGGTGCGACCGGTCGACCCAGAAGAGGTGTCACGGGAATCGCGGTCACGTCGGGAGTCATCGTCGTGGCGCGACTTGTTGGAGAAAATACGGAACATGAATGTGGACTCTTACTTTGTTGTTCTCGGGCTATGGTGATGCTCGAATCGGGGGCTTTGATTCCCGGGGGCAATTTTGCCGTCATCGTTCATGGGTTACACGACAAAATTACATGCAAACGCCAATTCTGTGCCATTGTTGAGACATTTTTCACACTGTGCGGGTTTCTGAGGCGACAGTTGCCAAAAAATGCGTAGGAGAAGACCTACCAGGCGTGTCGGGGCCCGGCGGCAAAAAGACAGCAAAGGCTTTCCTGTCCTTGGCGGGATAGATTGGTGCTCGTTTTTGGGGTACCAGGCTGTGTATCTAAATTGTACGATTAGCTCGCAATTTAAGCGATTCTGCTTTTAAAGAAGTCTTGTATGAAATAGATCGGGTGCGTTGCTTTAGCGGCATTCGACTGGGCCGGGAGCACGACGATCCATGGATCCTGGCCTCCCCCCACCAGCTTGACAAGATAGTATTTAACAAGATCAGCCAACGCTGAGATTGATACAATCTGATTTTGCGAAGAGGACTGTATTGTGGGTGCTGCCACCATGTCAGCCCTGAGTTCAACGCAAGAGTAGGGCGACTGAGTGTGAGTCGAAATACTGCAGATACAAAAAATCCATGCATGGCATTTTTGACACATGCTGCACATTGGTGTAGCTAATGTGCCCTACTGATTTATAGTATCCCCACAGCGAGAAAAAATGCGTCTGAAAGAAACAGGCAATATCAGTGCGAAAACCGTAGAGGCGCTACCTTCAAGTAATTTACACTGGCATATTGTAAATGGGGCCCATTGGGCTTGTTCTAGAGACATAGATTGAGGAGAAATGGTCATAGAGCGAGTTCAAATGAGCAAGGCCGGCAAAAGCACAAAGCTGCAGCATCTATTATTCTATATTAAGCGGACATTTGGTTTCAGCAGGCTTCGCTATTTTGGTTTGAAAAGAGCAGTAGTCAGTTATATTAAATATCCGATTAGTAAAACGACTCTGTGGTTTAGGGTATCTGTAGTCTGGGGTCAGTGTACCTAGAATCTAAGGATAGACAGGTTCAATAAGACGAATAAATAAGTAGTTTTCAGGGGTACGGTGACCAACTTAAGCCTATAATAGAAAATTCTCATGGAACTATATTGATTGACAAGTTACCTAGAGGTATCTCAGAGATTATGTGAAAAGAGTGAACACCAATCATACGTTAATAAAGTTATAATGTATCATTAGTCCTGAGGTAGCTGTCAAAGGCGAGAACTCAAACGTTGCACAGAAGTGGCCGAAGCTTTATTTTAGTATTTCCATTAAGCGAGAGCTGAGTTAGCCAAAGCTTGTAAAATGAGGGGCTATATTTACAGGTTATTAGTGATCCTCCTCCCCGAAGCTAAGTAAAAATTTTCATATTTCTTTAACCCTTTAGGTGAAAAGAAATACGTTCAAAAGCTATTTCATAGTCTAATGCGTTAGCGCAGTTGGCATGGATGATCTGAATATATACCAAAAATAGGAAAATAAAAAACTACCTTAAGAGTATATAAAACTGGGTGAATTGTAACAAACCTTTTTTTGGGCGTTTCACCCCAATTCTGTTCTGCAAATGATTACTGATTTCAGTCGGTTAAAAAAAGTTCGTAACGCTTTGATGGTCATTTTGTCAATTTCCCAGGAGATTTAGAATGGATGCTACTAATAGCATATTTCAGTTTAAAGAAAATTGTTCAGAAATTTCAGAGAATAATCTGGCGCAGATTTTTCCAGATTTTTACCAAGAATTGAAGCGTTTGGCTCATAATCAATTGAAAAAGACATGGTCTATCGAGACCATGCAAACGACCGATTTATTGCATGAAGCCTATCTTAAATTGCACGATAGTTTCCCGCACGCAAGCATAAATAACAAGCAACATTTTTTTTTGTTATGTGCTAAGGCTATGCGTCAAATACTGATCAATTATTCAGAATATAAGCAAGCCCAGAAGCGTGGGGGAAATGCGACTCGAGTTACTTATACAGGAAAGCTACAACAAGCTGATGTGTATGATAATCATAGTCTTGATCTCTTACTGGATATTGATAAGGGCCTATATAAAATGGAAGAAATTGACAGACAACTTGTCGAGCTTGTTGAGTTAAAATTTTTCGTGGGATTTACGGAAACAGAATTGGCGGAAATATATGATGTAAATGAGCGTACTATTAGACGGAAGTGGAAAAAAGCCAAAACCTTGTTGGCTTTGGCACTGGAAACCAAAATTTAAGCCACATTTATTTAATTGTTTTTTTTGAGCGAAACCACGAATTGCCTATGAAACTCACCAAGGAAAGATGGGAAAGAATACAGACAATCTTCAGTAGAGTTCTTCGGCAGCCGGAAGAAAGTCGCTATAGTTTTCTACAGCAGATTTGTGAAAAAGGCAGTCAATTATATCGGGAAATTGAGCTGCTGCTAGACGCAGAACGCATGGCGCCAACATTTCTGGAAAAATCCATGCCTGTGAACGATGAAGTGCATTGTGTGTCTCCACGGCTTAAAACAGGTGATCGCTTGGGCGCTTATAGGTTATGTGAGGAAATTGGGCGAGGTGGCATGGGGGTGGTATACCGGGCCGAGCGGCAAGAAGGTGAATTCCGACAGGAGGTGGCAGTCAAATTACTTCGTACACCGATAGGAGAGGGTAAAGCCGCACCGCTGGGTCTAAAACGTTTCCAGCTTGAGCAGCAAACTCTAGCCTCTCTCAATCATCCAAATATTGTTCAGTTGTTCGACGGCGGCGTTACTGAAAACCAACAACCCTATATTATTATGGAGTTCGTGCGTGGGGTGAACATTCACCGCTATTGCAGCGAGCGCGCTTTGGATCTGAATGCACGTTTATCCCTGATTATAAAAGTTGCCCATGTCTTAGGCTTTGCCCATAGGAATCTGGTTGTACATCGGGATATCAAGCCGTCCAATATTTTGATTGATGGTGAAGGACAGGTAAAGCTCCTTGATTTTGGTATTGCTAAATTGCTTTCTAATGAACTTGGAAAAGATTTGACTCAAAATGGTGAATCTGTAATGACGCCAGGGTTTGCTGCACCGGAGCAAATTAAAAATGAGCGTGTTACCGTCGGTACGGATATTTACCAGTTGGGCTTGATACTCTACGAGTTGATCACTGGCCATAAAGCTTTCAGTGACCAGGCGGAATCGTTATATGAATTATCTCGAGTAATGTGTGAAAGTTGTCCCACATTACCCAGCGTAATAAGCAAAAATGGTTTGCATAATGATACTTATATAGCTAAAAAACTTCGTGGTGATCTGGATGCCATTGCTCTGAAGGCTCTGCGTAGAGAGCCGGAACACAGGTATAGTTCAGTGCGAGATTTTGCTGAAGATATTCAGGCTCATTTGGATGGAAATTTGGTTTCTGCTCGTCAGGGGGCTTTTCATTATCGAGTGCAAAATTATATTTATAGGCACTGGAGGGCGCTGGCCGTATCTGTATCTTTTGTGTGTATTCTAATAGGGTATGCAGTAACGGTAACAATTCAATCGCGCGGCATTCAACAGGCGCTAGAAAAAAGTGTCTTTGAGGCGGAGAAAGCGCAGCAGGTATCCAATTTTTTAGTGAATATATTTAAGCACTCAGATCCGAATGTGTACGGATTGGACAAAATCAGTGCACAGCAGTTATTGGAAAATGGCGAGGAAAAAATACAGATCGACCTTAGGGAAGTTCCGGGCATTCGCAGCCATATGCTGGGTATATTAGGGAGTATTTATTATAGCCAAGGAGTGTATGAAAAAAGTGCCGAGCTCCTGAGGAAAGCTGTGGACCAGCAGCGTAAAATGGCTAACCTTGATTCACTTAGACTTGCCGATACAATGACCAAATTGGCTATCAGCCTGAGTACCATGAACCAGTATGAGGAGTCGGAAAAACTATTGCAAGAGAGTCTTACGATTTATCAGGAAATTGATCAGCAATCAGTAACTAATAGTACCATAGTAAACCAGGCAGAAACTATTAATGCATATGCCAATTTATTTCAGAAGCGTGGTGATTACGAAAAGGCGAAGTTTTATTTTAAGCAGGCAATACATTTAGCGCAAGAAGCTACGAGAGGACAGAATGAAATGGCAGTTGCTCTCAATGGACTAGGTAATATACATCATTATCAGGGCCGTTTTGAAGAAGCCACAGAACACATGCGAAAGGTAATAAAAATTCAAAAACTGGTCCATGGCGAACAACACTCTTCTTACACAATAGCTTTAAATAACCTGGCTACTATGCTCACGGATCTCGAGCGCTTTGAGGAAGCAACTGAACTTAGTAGGCAGGCTTTATCCATTCAGCAGAAAATATTGGGCGTCGATCACCCATATATAGGTGAAACACTGCGGGCTTTGGGCATATTGTCCCACCGAACCGGAGATTTCGAAGCTGCGGTAAGATACTTACAGCAGGCATTACGGGTCAAGCGCCTGAAAAGTCAGCAGGATAATATAAGGATTGCCGTTGTCTTGCTCTGGTTGGGTACCGCTTTGCAAGACAAAGGTGAATTTGATGCTGCAGATCAGCACTATGCGAAAATGCTAGAGATATTCCAGGCGTTAAAGGTTACTGACAAAATTATGGGTCGAGGACTATGTCAGCCTGCTTCTTTGGCGCTGGCAAAAGGAGACCTGGAGACGGCCCGTCAACTTTATACACAGGCCCTTGATTTAATGCCTGAAACCGGAGTCCGTACCTCCATAGCCCAGCTTGGCTTGGCAAGAGTGCTGTTAGCCGAAAATAAAGAATTATTCAGAGCAGAGACACTGGCCAAGTCTGCCTTGGCCAGTAGACAGGCTAAATACATTTTCGGTCATAGTATGATCGCTGAAGCCGAAGCAGTACTGGGGCTAATCCAGGTAGAACACAGTCCCGCCTCGGCAATAACTCTGCTAAAATCCTCTGATACTGTATTGAATTCGCACCCTTTGTTTCTGCAGCGTCATGGTGCACATAATCTTGTCCAGAGTGTTCAACAGGCTTTGGAACGTTTAAATAATAATAGTGATGTTCTGGAGGTGACAACAGTTGGTTCCTTGGGGGTAGTATATTCTCCAATTGATTCTATTGCGTTTCGCAAGGAGAAGCTTGCCCTCTTTGATAAAACCTACAGTGGATCAGTTCTTTCTAGAGGACCAGCTGCCCGGCAAAGAAAAACTGGTCTATAGGTTAAAAATAATTCTCCGCTTCTATCATGTGAAGGGTACTTCCCAATTATTAATTGGGATTCTTTGGGGCAATCGACTAATTTAGGTACTAGCCACAATATATCACTTTGTGATTCGTTACAAGAAAAATAAGTACTTCCGCAGGAGATAACTGAGTGACTTGGCAAGCAAAACCCCCCTTCCTGGTAGCGTTGCCAATAGGTAGGACACTCTCCTGCAGGTGCCTGTATTGATGGATAGGGGCTCAATGCATCCTGCAGATTTAAACACTCTTTTATTCCCGGTGGGCGAAAAAATCCCTGTTTACAGTCTTCGCCACTATAGATTGGCAAAGCTGTCTCTGAATCATCGAAAACCGTGCTAGAAATTGAAGAATTACAAAAAGAAAAAATAAAAAGTAAAATTAACCTAATAATGTACTTTCCTATATGAATTCTCATGTCATTTATCCTAAACCAACCTTATTTGAATTGTCTATCTCTATTGCGTCAACCTGAAACTTTTTTTGCAGGTAACCTGTGCGCCTTAAATGTTCAGAGAAGATGCACAGGTTGGTAAGCTCTTGGCGTTTAAGCTATGGTAAAATCTACATAATTTATATTTCAGGTGGAATTGTAAGCATTATCCCGCCGGCTCTAAATCCACGGGCAAGCAAAATCTGGCTGGAATACTATCAATGACAAACAAACCATCTCTGTCATAAACAGGCATATCCCACCATATTTCTATTGTCCCGCTTGGACATGGATTCATTTTGTATTCATCGGTATTGGTTAGCAGATCAATTGCATTGAGATTATTCGTGCCACATTGAGATCCACAGGAGGCGCCGATAGTGCTGGGTATGCAAAAGTTGACATCTTTAGGTCGATACCATCCGTTTGGGCAGTTTCCGATAGGTGGTATAATATCATTTATGCGGCTTTCATCCTTGTAAAGAATAGCGCTCGCGATACAAAATTGGACTCCAGGTGGCTTGATAAAACCCAAGGGACAGGCTGGAGGTGGCGGAGGTGGAAGTGTTTCTGCGGCAAGATTTTTGGCAATACAAAATCGTACGCCTTCGGGCTGGTGGAAACCTTTAGGGCATTTGGTGCCAATTGTCGCTAAGATTACTTCATTGTCTATAAGCTTGAGTACTAGATCATCTGCGGAGCAAATGGTCGATCCTACTGCCTTCGAAAATCCTTTTGGACATTCCCCCGTCTTGCGTTGCATTATAAGAAGAATGTCATTTTGGATATCTAAAGTTAAGTTGGCGGCTACACAAAATTGTACCCCTGGATGGCGTTCAAATCCTTCAGGGCAATTTTGCTCTGGCGATACGTCTAGCGTCGCCTTGTAAACAATCTCGGTTGCGGCACACGCAAGGCCAGAAGGTATGGGGGCAAATCCATCAGGACACGTAATGCCAATACTTGTAGATGAGGTTTGCCCTTGTGCCACGTAACTTATTGACAAGCTGGCTATAAGTGCCATCACTATAGTAACAAGTATTCTTGTACCAATATCTATCACAATACTAATCTCCTATATAGTCTGAACGGAACAGGCGCTGATCACTCTTTACGCTGCTTCATCTTTTAAAAACAGAATCTGGCAAAAAAACCGGACATGCTTGGTGATTTTCTTACTCTTTTTTTACTGCCTGGGACTTGCTGGAGTATTTTATGGGTAGGTATGGGGCGACTGTACAGGTTACCGCTTTGGGTGGCGATATGGCTTTTAATCCAACCCACGGCATCGCACTCGCCCTTAACGATGGTCTGATGGCGCCGTCAATGAAAACAATGGCTATTGCCAGGGTGCCCGAACGTTCCCACCGCGTTTATCCGGTACCGCAACGCTAATTTCCCTCAAAATTCCCGGCCTATTCCCGGCATAACTGGAGCGTATTTGATTGATCACGACCAGGCCGGCAGCCGCCCCCGGTACTGGAATTGTTGATGCCAATGCGGTACTGGATGAGATGTTTTGAGCAAGGCCACGGTGGCTGGCGGGTTATTCAGAGGCTTTTGAACCAATAGAGCAATTGTTGCGCGCAGTCCCCTATGTGGCGCTATGGATCATCAAAGATATTGCTTGTGATGAATTTGAAATTAGCCACGACACTTCCCTGTGTCGCTTTGACCAAATGGTCTCCGGGTCAATAGCGGTAGACGCGGCGGCCGTGGCGATCGTAGTAGTAGTACCTTTTCCTTTCCCGGTCATAGAGGTATCCGGCACCGGCACCCAGCACTGCACCAAGCGCGGTGCCACCGGGGCGTCCGCCGGAAATAATGGCACCCGTCACAGCGCCGATACCGGCACCGGTACCGATACGCCGGTCTGTATCGCTCATATTGGCACAGCCTGTGGTGACCAGGCCTGCCGTCAAGAGGGATGCGATTCCCAGGTGTTTGATAGCTTGCATAGCCATAAATGCTCCCTATCTTGTCTGATTCAAGACGTACGCCAAAATCATATTGTGACGCTGGAGCAGCCCACAGGCATTTTTATTAACCTGACTGCTTATTCGGTTGCCGGGTCAATAAGGTCATATTGAAGAGTCAGCAATGCGGACCCCGCGTTCGTACTTGCCTGCTGGCCATGTCGGCAGGAATCGCAAGTGTATTCTGCCTCTATCTCAACGACTGAGGTCAGACTGCTGGTGCAGTTTGTTTCGCCAGCCGGTACGGTCGCGGGCAGTCACATGGTCACTCTGTAAGGCAGGGTGATAGTGACGGTTGATGGGCCAGCAGTTTTTGCAGCGAGGACCTGTGGTGCAAAGTGAAAGAAAAGGTTTGTAAACCGAAACTCGCACACTACCATAGTAATTGCCCGGGAGGGCTTCGCAGAGGCGAAGCAGCAAGAAGAAGCGGTCCGCAACGGAGGCTGGGCGATCCCGTAAATAGACCCACAGCGGGTGACCACTGGTCTGAATGATTTCAGCGAGGTGAACAGCGGGTGCGGCTCCAGCCAGCTTCAAAGGGATCAGTAAGAGAGGGACCAAGCGGCCGGTCTGGTGTCGGCCGCTATTTCTTTGTGCCGGCCAAAAGGCCGTTCAAGTATCAAGAGGTATTTGCGGGTCAGTCACAGTTTCCGGCATTTTTCCTTGCGAATTTTTTCACCTGTCAGTGCGTATTGCCCGGGATTTCACGCGATTGTGTGGGTTTACAAGGGTGACAATCCGGAAGAGAACGGATCATCTATTGGATTGCAGGTTGATTGAGGTGATCGCAACCGGCCTCATAGGGTGTGCGGCGACTGTTTGCTTCGGATTTCAATCTCCGCGTGCTCAACCTTGAACTTCATTGCACGGTTGCGCCGCATTGCCTTTCGCTTTCTCTTCTTCATGCCACGGCCTTGCCGGTGACGGACGCAGGTTCCTTGTCTTTTCGCTTAAAGATGAATAGTGCGTCATTTTTTTGAAATGAATGTGACTATCGTCTCATAACCGTCTGTTGGCACTGGTTTTTCAGCCCCAAGGGTTTAATTTGACAAATTGATGACATCGCTGTCATTAAAAATGATAGCGGTGTCATATTGCAGCGCTTGCCCAACCCGACTGCGGCGGGCTAGCCAGGGGATGGCTTGGCGCAAATACAATAAAACGTTCAAGGTGAAAACTATGGAATATAAAAATCAACGCCAGGGGTGCACGAATCCCCTCCGCTGGCGCTCACTGATGCTGGCGCTGGGCCTGGCCAGTACGCCACTGATGGCAGCCCCCGGCACGCCCCAGATTGATTGGATGGAAAGCAGTTTCGCCATCATCGACGTCGATGCGGCGGCTACTGCCTATGAGCAGCTGGTGACGGTGAGGGAATACGCTGAGGTGCCGGTTGCCTGGACCAAGTGGTCCGGTGACGACGCCGACCGGGTGCGCTACCTCCTCAACGGACAACAGGTACTGGAGCAGCCGGTATCCGGCAGTGGCACTCAGCAGGGCTCCGCCACCCTGCGCGTCGATGAGGGTGGGCAGTACCAGTTGCAGGTTTCCCTCTGCAATGCGTCCGGGTGCAGCACTTCGGCGGTCAAAGAGATAAAGGTGGCCGATACCGATGGCAGCCATCTCGATCCGATAGTATTGACGGCGGGCGAAAACAACCGCCCCTATACCAACAGCAGCGGCTCGGTGGTGGGTGCCTATTTTGTGGAGTGGGGTGTCTATGGACGAAGCTTTCCGGTGGACAGGATCCCCGCCTATAACCTGACCCATATCCTCTACGGCTTTATTCCCATTTGTGGCGGTCACGGCATCAACGACAGCCTCAAGCAAATATCCGGAAGCTTTGAGGCGTTGCAGCGCTCCTGCTCGGGGCGGGAGGATTTTAAAGTCGCTATTCACGATCCCTATGCGGCCCTGCAGAAGTCCCAGGCCGGGCAGAGTTATTCGGATCCCTACAAGGGCAACTTTGGCCAGTTGATGGAATTGAAACAGGCATACCCGGATATCAAGATACTGCCTTCCATCGGTGGCTGGACACTGTCGGACCCCTTTTACTTTTTTGACGATCCTGTATTGCGCACACGTTTCGTGAACTCGGTGGAGGAGTTTCTGCGTACCTGGAAGTTCTTTGATGGAGTCGATATCGACTGGGAATATCCGGGTGGGCAGGGCGCCAACGCAAATCTCGGCGACCCCGCTGTCGATGGGGAAACCTATCGCCTGTTAATGCAAGAGCTGCGCGCTATGCTCGATGGCCTGGGGCAGGAGACAGGGCGCCAGTACCAACTCACTTCTGCTATCGGAGCCGGCACCGACAAGATCGAGGACGTCGACTACATCAATGTCCAGCAGTATATGGATTACTTTTTTGTGATGACCTATGACTTCTACGGTGCCTGGAGCAACCAGGTCCTGGGTCACAACACGGCACTGTATGCGCCCGCCTGGAATTCCACCGACAACTACAACGCCCACACTGCCATTCAGACGTTACTGGGTGGGGGTGTGTCGCCGGGCAAGCTGGTTGTGGGCACCACCATGTATGGCCGCGGTTGGACCGGTGTATCGGGCTGGAGCGGCGGCGACCACCTGACTGGCACCGCCACCGGTCCGGTAGCGGGCACTTGGGAAGCCGGAGTGGCGGATTACCGCGATATCGTTGGCCGTCTGGCCACTGGCGGTTACCAGTATCACTATGACAGTACGGCACAGGGTCCTTATATCTTTAATCCCACCAACGGCGATCTGATCTCCTTCGACGATCCCACCTCGGTATTGGCCAAGGGGGCCTATGTGCGCAGCAACGGTTTAGCGGGCCTGTTTGCCTGGGAAATCGACGCGGACAATGGCGATATTCTCAATGCCATGCACGAGGGGCTTGGACACGGAGACGGAGCCAATAACCGGGCCCCGGATGCGGACGCCGGTGCCGATCAGTCGGTGGCAACCCCGGCCAGTATCACTCTGGATGGCAGTGCTTCCAGTGACGCGGACGGGGACAGCCTTACTTACAACTGGCGGCAGGTCAGCGGTACTGCGGTTGAACTGCAGGGGTCGGACAGTGCCCTGGCGAGCTTTTCCGCCGCGCAAGTTTCCTCTGCAGCGGCACTGGTGTTTGAGTTGACGGTAGACGACGGCACCGCGACGGATGCAGACACTGTTACCGTTACACTTCTGCCGCCGCAGTCCAATACGCCACCCCAGGTATCGGTACCCTCTGGTATCACTGTGCAGGAGGGGGGCAGCGTACAGATTACTGCTGCGGGCAGCGATGCGGATGGCGATGTACTCTCTTACAGTTGGAGTGCGCCCGCCTTCAATATTGCCAATGGCAACAGCGCTACGGTTACGCTGACGGCACCGCAGGTTGGCACTGATACCAGCTTTACCGCTGTGGTTACTGTCTCCGATGGTACCGATGAGGCCACTGCCAGCGTTGCGGTACTGGTGACTGACGCCGGTGGTGGCGGCGGTTGTGAACTGTCTGACCCCAACGCCGGCAACTACCCGGCCTGGAACTCCGGGGCCACCTATGTGGGTGGCGATCGGGTGAGCCACCGGCAACTGGTGTGGCAGGCAAATTACTGGACGCAGAAAGAACCCGACTTCGGGTCTGCTGACTGGTCGCTGTTTAGTGATGTAGAGGTTCCCTGGAGTGCGGGTGCAGTGTACAACGGCGGTGATGAGGTCAATCACAAGGACCGGCGCTACCGGGCCAAATGGTGGACTCAGGGCGAGGAGCCGGGAGTGGCCTCGGTCTGGCAGGATATCGGAGTGGCCAGCTGTAACTGAGGGAATGGATGGACGGTGACAAGGGGAATTTACAGCTTGTCACCAGCAACAAAAAAGCCCGGCCATGGCCGGGCTTTTTTGTAATCGCCGATGTCAGCGTTTGTCCAGCGGCACATAGTCGCGCTGTGTGTGTCCTGTATACAGCTGGCGCGGACGGCCGATCTTATATGGGTTGGAGATCATTTCGTTCCAGTGGGCAACCCAGCCTGCGGTGCGGCCGGTGGCGAAAATTACCGTAAACATATCGGTGGGAATTCCGATTGCCTTCATGATGATCCCGGAGTAGAAGTCCACATTGGGGTAGAGTTTCTTGTCGACGAAGTACTCGTCCTCCAGGGCAATCTGTTCCAGTTTCTTGGCGATACGCAGCAGCGGGTCATTCTCTACGCCCATGGTGCCCAGCACCTCATCGCAGATGCCCTTCATGACGCGCGAGCGCGGGTCGAAGTTTTTGTACACCCGGTGGCCGAAGCCCATGAGACGGAAGGGATCGCTCTTGTCCTTGGCCCGCTGGACGAATTCAGCGATGCGGCTCTCGTCGCCAATCTCCTCCAGCATGTTTACCACTGCCTCGTTGGCGCCGCCGTGGGCCGGTCCCCACAGGGCTGCGATACCGGCGGAAATACAGGCAAAGGGGTTGGCGCCGGAGGAGCCCGCCAGACGCACGGTGGAGGTGGAGGCGTTCTGCTCGTGGTCGGCGTGCAGCAGGAAGATGATATCCATGGCCTTGGCCACTACCGGATCGATCTTGCTCCGCTCGCAGGGGTTGCCGAACATCATATGCAGGAAGTTGGCGGCGTAGCCGAGGCTGTTGTCCGGGTACATGAAAGGCTGGCCCTTGCTGTGTT
Organism: Microbulbifer sp. TYP-18; assembly: GCF_040932045.1. NCBI lineage: Bacteria > Pseudomonadati > Pseudomonadota > Gammaproteobacteria > Cellvibrionales > Microbulbiferaceae > Microbulbifer > Microbulbifer sp. TYP-18. The sequence continues at coordinate 59,750 of NZ_JBFRBC010000018.1, read as the reverse complement.
TGTAACACATGGCGGCGAGGGTCGGCATCTTGGCGATCAGGCGGTGAGCGGAAATCTTGCGGTGCTCAGGGTCGTTGATGTCGAGGGAGTCGTGGTAGAAGGAGGCCAGTGCGCCGACCACGCCGCACAGCATCGCCATCGGGTGGGCATCGTAGCGGAAGCCCTTGAAGAAGTTCACCAGGGATTCGTGCACCATGGTGTGGTTCATGATGGTGTTGACGTATTCGCTCTTCTGCCCGGCGGTGGGCAGTTCGCCGTTCAACAGCAGGTAGCAGGTTTCCAGATAGTCGGACTCCTGCGCCAGTTGCTCAATGGGGTAGCCGCGGTGCAGCAGTTGGCCTTTGCCACCGTCGATAAAGGTGATTTTGGACTCGCAGGCAGCGGTGGACACAAAGCCCGGATCGTAGGTGAACAAGCCCTTGCTGGTCAGGTCGCCTATATCGACGACATCGGGGCCCAGAGTACCGGAGAGTACCGGCATCTCTATCGCGCCATCGATACCGTCAACTGTCAGCTGCGCTTTCTTATCGGACATTGCGAACTCCTAAATCTGTTCTTGTACCTCTGGATCCCTTGGGTTTCAGGCCTTAGGAGGGTTCCAAAGCGGGGCCAAACTTAGTTTGCACGCCGCTAAATGTCAATGTGAAAGCCGTGGACCACCGGTCGCCCAGCCACAGGATATTCCGTTGGGATCGATGACGGCAGAGTATTTGTCTGGCCCTGGCGAGTAATTGCCTGGGTATCTTCGGTGACAGCGCCGCAACTCAGGGCGTTTTTCGGTGCTATACCCTCCTTGTGGTCTCCGTCCGTCATGGCCCCGGTTTCGTTGTGTTTTGACTGTTGAATGCCTATAATCCGCGCGGCTTGCGCCACGGTATGACCGCTTTGTGCAGGGCTTGGCCAAGTCGGGCATAAACTGACCGGCAGGCAAGCTGCCCTTCCACTGAAAGCTAATCGGGCGCCCGGTCGTTCAGGGCAACAAGGTGTTTTTCCTGTGAACAAAAACAGACCAGTCAATTTAGACATTTCCACTATCAATCTTCCCGCTGCCGCTCTGGTTTCCATTCTTCACCGTATCTCCGGCGTAGTGCTCTTCGCCGTTGTGGCGCTGTTGTTGTGGATGCTGGATACCAGCCTCGAGTCCCAACAGGGGTTCGACAGTATCGCTGCTGCATTCAGCAGTGTGCCCGCGAAGCTCATACTCTGGGCTTCACTGGCGGCACTCATCTACCACCTGCTGGCCGGCATACGGCACATGCTGATGGACCTGGGGATCGGTGAATCCCTGCAGGGGGGGCGGCGCGGCGCCGTACTGGTGTTGGCGCTGAGTGTAATTGCGATTGTGCTCGTAGGAGTTTGGCTATGGTAACCACAGTGACAAGTTTCGGGCGCAGCGGCACCTTCGACTGGTTGTATCAGCGCGTCACGGCGGTGGTGCTGGTTGCCTATACCCTTTTTATTGTGGGCTTTATTGCCCTCAGCGACGGCTTTGGTTACGGCAGCTGGTCTGCGCTCTTTTCCCAACTGTGGATGCGTATCTTTAGTCTGGTAGCGCTTATATCCACTGTCGTACACGCCTGGATCGGCCTCTGGTCCGTTCTCACCGACTATATCACCAACCGCATGCTGGGCCCCAAAGCCACGGTTCTTCGCGTGCTGGCGCAGATGTTGCTGGGCGCAGTCGCGGTGATCTATGTGGTGTGGGGCATTGAAATTTTGTGGGGTGTGTAATTTATGGCGAATATGCGAACCATTTCCTTTGACGGAGTAGTGATCGGTGGCGGTGGTGCCGGCATGCGTGCCGCACTGCAGATGGCCCAGTCCGGCTTCAAGACCGCGGTGATCACCAAGGTATTTCCCACCCGCTCACACACTGTGTCCGCCCAGGGGGGGATTACCTGCGCCATCGCCAGCGCCGACCCCAATGACGACTGGCGCTGGCATATGTATGACACCGTCAAAGGCTCGGACTATATCGGCGACCAGGACGCGATCGAATATATGTGTTCCGTGGGCCCGGAAGCCGTGTTCGAACTGGAGCATATGGGCCTGCCATTCTCCCGCACCGAGGCGGGGCGTATCTATCAGCGCCCTTTCGGCGGCCAGTCCAAGGACTATGGCCGCGGTGGCCAGGCGGCGCGCACCTGTGCCGCGGCAGACCGCACCGGCCACGCCCTGCTGCACACCCTGTATCAGAACAACGTGAAACACGACACGGAGTTTCTGAACGAATGGTTCGCGGTAGACCTGGTGAAAAACCAGGATGGCGCCGTAGTGGGGGTGATCGCCCTCTGCATCGAAGACGGCGAAGTGTTGTTCATCAAGTCCAAGGCCACGGTATTTGCCACCGGCGGAGCCGGCCGTATCTATGCGTCTACCACCAACGCCCACATCAATACCGGCGATGGCATCGGTATGGCCCTGCGGGCCGGTTTTCCGGTACAGGATATGGAGATGTGGCAGTTCCATCCGACCGGTATCCACGGTGCCGGCGTGCTGGTGACTGAGGGTTGCCGGGGAGAGGGCGGCTACCTTATTAATAAGGATGGCGAGCGCTTTATGGAGCGCTATGCGCCCAACGCCAAAGATCTGGCGTCGCGCGACGTGGTGGCCCGCTCCATGGTGCTGGAAATGCTGGAGGGCCGCGGTGCCGGCCCCGAAGGCGATCACGTCTTCCTGAAACTGGATCACCTGGGCGAGGAGGTGCTGCAGTCCCGCCTGCCGGGTATCTGCGAGCTGGCCAAGACCTTTGCCCATGTGGACCCGGTCAAGACACCTATCCCGGTGGTGCCCACCTGTCACTATATGATGGGCGGCATCCCCACCAATGTGCACGGTCAGGCTCTGACCCAGGACGCCGCCGGCAACGACCACGTGATCGATGGTTTCTACGCCTGTGGCGAGGTTGCCTGCGTATCGGTGCACGGCGCCAACCGCCTGGGCGGCAACTCCCTGTTGGATCTGGTGGTTTTCGGCCGCGCATCCGGCCTGTTTATCGAACAGGCTCTGCGGGAGGGTATCGAGACCCGCGAGGCTTCGGATTCCGATCTGGAGGCCGCGATGGCGCGCCTCGACGGCCTGGAGCACAGCAACGATGGTGAGAAGGCATCCGATTTGCGTCGGGAACTGCAAAGTGTGATGCAGAACCACTTCGGTGTGTTCCGCCGGGGCGATTATATGGCCGAGGGTGTGAGCAAGCTGGAGGATCTCCGCAGCCGTATAGAGAATGTGCGCCTGGACGACAAAAGCCGCGCATTCAACACCGCTCGGATAGAGGCGCTGGAGCTGCAAAACCTGTTGGAAGTGGCCGAGGCCACCGCCATTCCGGCTGAGGTGCGCACCGAGAGCCGCGGCGCCCACGCCCGCGAGGACTTCCAGGAACGGGACGACGACAACTGGCTGTGCCACTCGATGTTCTTCCCGGCGGAAAAGCGCGTCGGCAAGCGCGCGGTCAACTTTGCCCCCAATACCGTCGAGACGTTCGAGCCAAAGGCTCGCACTTACTGATTCGGGAGCGGAAAGAGTATGTTGAAAGTAAGCATTTACCGTTACAACCCGGAAACCGACCAAGCCCCTTACATGCAGGACTATGAGCTGGATACCCAGGGCAAAGACCTGATGGTGCTGGATGTGCTGGAACTGCTGAAGGCGGAGGACCCGACACTGGCGTTCCGGCGCTCGTGCCGCGAAGGCGTGTGTGGCTCGGACGGTATGAATATCTCCGGCCGCAACGGCCTGGCCTGTACCACCCCTCTGTCCGAGGCGGCCCCCAAAGGCAAGCTGGTGCTGCGCCCGCTGCCGGGCCTGCCGGTGATCCGCGACCTGGTGGTGGATATGGAGCAGTTTTACGATCAGTACAAAAAGATTGAACCTTACCTGCAGAACGATACTCCGCCGCCGGCCATTGAACGCCTGCAGTCACCGGAGGATCGCGAAAAGCTGGATGGACTCTACGAGTGTATCCTGTGTGCCTGTTGCTCCACCGCCTGTCCTTCCTTCTGGTGGAACCCGGATAAATTCATCGGTCCGGCGGGCCTGTTGCAGTCCTATCGCTTCCTGGCTGACAGTCGCGACACGGCTGCGGATGAGCGCCTGTCCAAGCTGGATGATCCCTTCAGCGTATTCCGCTGCCACGGCATTCAGAATTGTGTGAACGTCTGTCCCAAGGGCCTTAATCCGACCCGGGCTATCGGCCATATTCGCGACATGCTGTTGGCCCGCGCTGTGTAAGGACTGCGGAAGATTGTCGACAAACTGACTGGGCCCCGGCCACCGGTTCAGTGTCAGCGGCGCTGCTTGCCACTACAAGACCGGCCTCACCGGGCCGGTGTCAGGCTGCAAAGGGGAGGTGACTCTGGACACCTCCCCTTTTGCGAGTGAAAGAAAAAGCGCAGTGTGAGTCCGCCATCGCGGGGACGCTGTGATTGAGGTAGACATCAACATGCACGAAAGCACCATGGAGCAGCTGTGGCGTAGCTCCCATATTTCCGGGGGCAACGCCGCCTATGTGGAGGCGCTGTATGAAACCTATCTGCACGACCCCAATGGTGTGCCGGAAGAGTGGCGCAGTTACTTCGACAGCCTGCCCAGGGTAGGCAATGGCAGCGATATCTCCCACTCCGCGGTCCGCACCCACTTCGAGCTGCTGGCCAAGAACCGCGCGCGACCCCTGTCGGCACCGGGTTCCGGTTCCGTCAATATCGAACACGAATGCAAGCAGATCAAAGTTCTGCAGCTGATCAGTTCCTACCGCCACCGCGGCCACAAAAAGGCGACCCTCGATCCGCTGGGGCTGATGGCCCGCGAGCAGGTGCCGGATCTGCAGCTCAACTATCACGGTCTCACCGAGGGCGATTTCGACACCACCTTCCAGACCGGTGACCTTTTCTTCGGCGACGGCGAAGCGACACTGAGGGAGATTGTCCAGGGGCTTGACCGGACCTACTGCGGCAATATCGGTGCCGAAATCATGCACCTGTCGAATCTGAATGAGCAGCAGTGGTTTCAGCAGCGATTGGAGCGCAGCCAGGCCAGGGCCAACCTGGGTGCTGATATCCAGGTGGAAATTCTCCACCGGCTGTCTGCCGCTGAGGGCCTGGAGCGGCACCTGGACTCCAAGTACCCGGGCACCAAGCGTTTTGGTATCGAGGGTGGCGAGAGCATGATCCCGATGCTGGACGCGTTGATTCGCCGCTCGGGAACTTACGGCGTAAAAGAAATAGTGATCGGCATGGCCCACCGGGGCCGACTGAATACACTGGTGAATATTCTCGGCAAGAACCCCGCCGATCTGTTCGAGGAGTTCGAGGGCAAGAAACTGCTGGATACCTCCGGTGATGTGAAGTACCACCAAGGTTTCTCATCCAATGTGATGACTCCCGGCGGGGAGGTGCACCTGGCGCTGGCGTTCAATCCTTCGCACCTGGAGATCTGTGCACCGGTAGTGGTGGGGTCGGTGCGCGCCCGCCAGGACCGCCGCGGCGACACGGCCGGCGAAAAGGTGATGCCCATCAATATCCACGGTGACGCTGCCTTTGCGGGCCAGGGCGTGGTGCAGGAAACCCTGCAGATGTCCCAGACCCGCGGCTACTATACCGGCGGCAGCGTGCACATAGTGCTCAACAACCAGGTGGGCTTCACCACCAGCAAGCGGGAGGACGCCCGCTCCACCGAGTACTGCACCGACGTGGCCAAAATGATCGACGCCCCGGTACTGCACGTAAACGGGGATGATCCGGAAGCCGTGGTACTGGCGGCGTTGCTGGCGGTGGACTATCGCTACGAGTTCAAGAAAGACATTGTGATCGACCTGGTGTGCTACCGCCGCCGCGGTCACAACGAAACCGATGACCCGTCCGGTACCCAGCCGCTGATGTACCAGGCGATCCGCAAACACAAGACCACCCGCACCCTGTACGCGGAAAAGCTAGTGGCCGAGGGCGTGCTGGACAAGCCCGCGGCGGACAAGCTGGCCAACGACTACCGCGACAAACTGGATCGCGGTGAAGATGTGGCTACCGGTTTGGTAAAACAGCCGGACCAATCCATGTTTGTCGACTGGAGTCCCTACCTGCACCACGACTGGCAGACCCCGGCGGATACCGGTTTCGCCCTGCCGAAGTTGAAGGAAGTTGCGGCCCGCATGACCACTGTGCCGGACGGTATCGTCATGCAGCGCCAGGTGGCCAAAATTTACGACGACCGCCGCAAGATGGGCGGCGGCGCCCTGCCGCTGAACTGGGGTATGGCGGAGACCCTGGCCTATGGCACCCTGCTGGAACAGGGCATTATGGTGCGCTTTACCGGTGAGGATGTGGGCCGCGGTACCTTTTCCCACCGCCACGCGGTCATTCACAGCCAGAAGGACGGCCAGTGCTACGTTCCTCTGCAGCATATGTACGACGACCAGCCGCCTTTCTATATTTACGATTCCCTGCTGTCGGAAGAGGGGGTGCTGGCGTTCGAGTATGGTTACGCCACAACCACGCCCAAATCACTGGTGATTTGGGAGGCGCAGTTCGGCGATTTTGCCAACGGCGCCCAGGTCGTGATCGACCAGTTCATCACCTCCGGTGAACACAAGTGGGGCCGCATGTGCGGGCTGGTTATGTTGCTGCCGCACGGTTATGAAGGGCAGGGGCCGGAGCACTCTTCCGCGCGCCTGGAGCGCTTTATGCAGCTGTGCGCCGAGCACAACATCCAGGTGTGCAATGCCACCACTCCGGCGCAGATTTTCCACCTGTTGCGTCGCCAGGCCATCCGCCCTATGCGCCGCCCGCTGATCATCATGTCGCCCAAGTGGATTCTGCGTCACAAGCTGGCGACCTCCAGTCTGGAGGAACTGGCGGAGGGCCGGTTCCACAATGTCATCCAGGACTCCAGCGTGGATCCGGCCAAGGTGAAGCGCCTGGTGCTGTGTTCCGGCAAGGTTTACTACCATCTGTTGGAAGCGCGCCTGGAGCGGGAGCAGGACGATGTGGCCCTGGTCCGCGTCGAGCAGCTGTACCCTTTCCCGGACGAGGAGTTTGTGGAGGCGGTGTCCGCATTCGGGCGCCTTAAGAGTGTTGTCTGGTGCCAGGAGGAGCCGATGAATCAGGGCGCCTGGTATCACAGTCAGCACCATTTGCGTCGTCTGCTGGCAGAGGTGCATCCCAAGCTGGCACTGGACTATGTGGGCCGCGTGGCTTCCGCCGCACCGGCTGCGGGCTTTATGTCCACGCACCTGGAAGAACAGAATAGGTTTATCGACGAGGCGCTGACCGTCCAGTAAAGCGGCGGCAGTAATTAGTGAAGAGTCAATCTCAGGAAACAGGTACAATGACGATCGAGATTAAAGCGCCAACTTTTCCAGAATCGGTACAGGATGGCACCGTCGCCACCTGGCACAAACAGCCGGGTGAGGCGGTGTCCCGCGACGAATTGATCGTGGACATCGAAACCGACAAGGTCGTGCTGGAAGTGGTTGCGCCCGCGGATGGTGCTATCAGCGAAGTTCTCAAGGCCGAGGGCGATACAGTCCTCTCCAACGAGGTGATCGCCAAATTCGAACCGGGTGCCGGCGCCGCTGCTCCAGAGGCCCCGGCCGTCGAGGTGGAAGAGGCGCCACCGGCTCCGGCTGCTGCTGGTGAAAAAATTGCCATGCCGTCCGCGAAGAAAATGGCGGCGGAAAGAGGTGTCGACCTGGCCGCGGTTGAAGGCACGGGCAAGGGTGGCCGCGTCCTGAAAGAGGACGTGCTGAAAGCAGGCACCGCGCCTGCCACCGCGACGCCTGCCCCGGTTGCGGCCGCTGCGGAAGTCGCCATGGCGCCGGGTGAGAGGGTCGAAAAACGCGTTCCCATGACCCGGATGCGCAAGCGCATCGCCGAGCGCCTGCTGGATGCCAGCCAGTCCACCGCCATGCTCACCACCTTCAACGAGGTGAACATGAAGCCGGTCATGGATCTGCGCAAGAACTACAAGGAACTGTTTGAGAAGGTACACAATGGCACCCGCCTGGGCTTTATGGGCTTCTTCGTCAAGGCGGCGGTGGAGGCGCTGAAGCGCTTTTCGGCGGTGAACGCCTCCATCGACGGCGACGACATCGTTTACCATGGCTATCAGGATATTGGTGTGGCGGTCTCTTCACCCAAAGGGCTGGTTGTACCCATCTTGCGCAATGCCGAGAATATGGGCCTGGCGGATATGGAGAACAGTATCCGCGACATGGGCACCCGTGCCCGGGACGGCAAGCTGTCCATCGAGGAGATGACCGGCGGCACCTTCACCATCACCAATGGCGGCGTATTCGGCTCACTGCTGTCCACGCCAATTCTGAACCCGCCGCAGACGGCCATTCTGGGCATGCACAAGATTCAGGAGCGCCCCATGGCGGTGGACGGCAAGGTGGAAATACTGCCGATGATGTACCTGGCGCTGTCCTACGACCACCGCCTGGTCGACGGCAAGGAAGCGGTGGGCTTTCTGGTGGCGATCAAGGAGATGATCGAGGATCCGGCGCGCATCCTGCTCGAAGTCTAAGTGTGGTCAGTCGCTGACCCTGAGGGGGAAGCGGATGCGCCTGTGGAAATTCTGAATATACCAACATCTGGAACAGACCATGTCGGAAAAATTTGACGTAATCGTAATTGGCTCCGGTCCGGGGGGATACGTGGCGGCGATTCGTGCGGCTCAGCTGGGCCTCAAAACCGCCTGTGTGGAAAAGTGGAAGAACAAGGAAGGCAAGGGGGTGAATGGCGGTACCTGTCTGAACGTCGGTTGTATCCCCTCCAAAGCACTGCTGGACAGTTCGTGGAAATACCACGAGGCGAAAGACGATTTCGAAGTGCACGGCATCGAAGTGGGCAAAATCAAGATGCAGGTGCCCAAGATGATCGAGCGCAAGGATGACATCGTCAAGAAATTGACCGGTGGTGTAGCGGGCCTGTTCAAGGCCAACAAGGTCACCTCCATCTGGGGTACCGGCAAGCTGCTGGCCAACAAGAAAGTCGAAGTGACCGACGACGCCGGCAAAACCACCGTCTACGAGGCGGACAACATCATCCTGGCCTCCGGTTCAGTGCCGGTGAATATTCCCCCGGCCCCGGTGGACAACAAGACTATCGTGGACTCCACCGGTGCGCTGGAGTTCGGCGCGGTTCCCAAGCGTCTGGGCGTGATCGGCGCCGGCGTGATCGGACTGGAACTGGGTTCCGTCTGGGGACGCCTGGGTGCCGATGTGGTGGTGCTGGAGGCGCTGGACACCTTCCTCTCCGTCATGGACCAGCAGATCGCCAAAGAGGCGCAGAAAATCTTCAAGAAGCAGGGCCTGGATATCCGCCTGTCCTGCCGCGTGACCGGTACGGAAGTGAAGGGCAAGGAGGTCGCGGTTGTCTACCAGGACAAGGACGGCAAGGAGCACCGGGAAACTTTCGACAAGCTGATCGTGTGTGTGGGGCGCCGTCCCTATACCGAAGGGCTGCTGTCGGAGGATGCGGGTGTCAAGCTGGACGAGCGCGGCTTTATTTATGTCAACGACCTGTGCATGACCTCAGCGCCGGGTGTCTGGGCAGTGGGTGATGTGGTGCGCGGCCCTATGCTGGCTCACAAGGCCTCTGAAGAGGGCGTTGTGGTGGCGGAGCGCATCGCCGGCCAAAAGCCGATGATGAATTACGATGTGATCCCCAATGTTATCTACACGCACCCGGAAATTGCGGCGGTCGGCCGCACCGAAGAACAGGTAAAAGCAGACGGCGAGCCCTACAATGTGGGTGTTTTTCCGTTTGCGGCCTCCGGCCGCGCCATGGCTGCCAACGATACCAGCGGGATGGTAAAAATCATCGCGCACGCCGAGACCGACCGGGTACTGGGTGCCCATATCGTCGGTCCCTCGGCCGCCGATCTGGTGCAGCAGGTGGCGATCGCGATGGAGTTCGGCTCCAGTGCGGAGGATATAGGTATGACCGTATTCGGCCATCCCACCCTGTCGGAGGCGGTAAAGGAAGCGGCCCTGGCGGCCAATGGCCACGCCATCCACATCGCCAACCGCAAGAAGCGCAACTAGGTTTCGGCCGAGGCGCCGGGGCGGTCCCGCCCCGGCTTTCCACTGGTGTCTCCAGTGTTGGCACTGTTTTGCAGCCCTATCGGCGGCGGGCAGGCTGTGACTTAACGGGTTGTTGTAAGGCCTTCCCTGGCTTTTCTCAACCCGGGTTTGCGGTCCATGTACGCAAACCCTCCGCGACAAATCGAGCAGTGACGCGCTTGATTTGCGACACGAACATCCCTGTTCGGGATAACAGGCTGTCGAAGAAAATTTTTCGACAGCCTGTTAAGCAAGATTTGAAATTTGCATCATGGGGATTTCGAATTTTGTTCTTAGGTGCAGAGTAATCTGCAATTGGTAAACACATTCCAGATGTGAATTGGTATTGACTATGAACTTGCATGAGTATCAGGGCAAGCAACTGTTTGCGGAATACGGATTGCCGGTTTCCAAAGGCATTGCGGCGGAAACCCCGGCAGCGGCAGTAGCGGCGGCTGACGAAATTGGCGGTGATAAGTGGGTGGTGAAGGCCCAGGTGCACGCTGGCGGCCGCGGCAAAGCCGGCGGCGTGAAGCTGGTGGATTCCAAGGCGGAGATTGAAGAGTTCGCCAAGAAATGGCTGGGCAATCGCCTGGTTACCTACCAGACAGATGAAAATGGACAGCCGGTTTCCCGTATCCTGGTGGAGAGCTGCACCGATATCGATCAGGAACTATACCTCGGCGCCGTAGTTGACCGCTCCACCCGCCGTATCGTTTTCATGGCCTCTACTGAAGGCGGCGTTGAAATCGAAAAGGTTGCGGAAGAGACCCCGGAAAAAATCCTCAAAGCCACCATCGATCCGCTGGTGGGCGCACAGCCGTACCAGGCGCGGGAGCTGGCATTCAAACTGGGCCTAGAGGGCAACCAGATCAAGCAGTTCACCAAGATTTTCCTGGGTCTGGCGAAAATGTTCCAGGAGAAAGACCTGGCTCTGCTGGAAATCAACCCCCTGGTTATCACCCCGCAGGGCAATCTGCACTGCCTGGATGCCAAAGTGGTTATCGACAGCAACGCCCTCTACCGCCACCCGGCCCTGCGTGAAATGCACGATCCGAGCCAGGAGGACGCGCGGGAGGCACATGCGGCCAAGTGGGACCTCAACTATGTGGCACTGGACGGCAATATCGGCTGTATGGTGAACGGCGCCGGTCTCGCCATGGGTACCATGGATATCGTCAACCTGCATGGCGGCAGCCCGGCCAATTTCCTCGACGTCGGCGGCGGTGCCACCAAAGAGCGCGTAGTGGAAGCCTTCAAGATCATCCTGTCCGATGAGAATGTCAAAGCGGTACTGATCAACATTTTTGGCGGCATAGTGCGCTGTGACCTGATTGCCGAAGGGGTTATCGGTGCGGTGGAAGAGGTCGGAGTGAAGATACCGGTCGTGGTTCGCCTCGAGGGCAACAACGCCGAGCTGGGCTCCAAGGTGCTGAGTGACAGCGGCCTGAACATTATTGCGGCCAAGAGCCTGACCGACGCTGCTGAGCAGGTGGTTAAAGCTGCGGAGGGGAAATAACCATGTCAGTACTGATTAACAAAGATACCAAAGTGATCTGTCAGGGCTTTACCGGCTCCCAGGGTACTTTCCATTCCGAGCAGGCCATTGAATACGGAACCAAAATGGTGGGCGGCGTCACTCCGGGCAAGGGCGGTCAGACCCACCTGGGCCTGCCGGTATTCAACACCGTCAAAGAAGCGGTAGAGGCCACCGGTGCGGAAGCATCGGTTATTTACGTACCGGCCCCTTTCTGCAAGGACTCCATCCTGGAAGCGGCCAACGGCGGTATCAAGCTGATTGTCTGTATCACCGAGGGTATACCGACACTGGACATGCTCGACGCCAAAGTGAAGTGCGACGAGTTGGGGGTGCGCCTGATCGGCCCCAATTGTCCGGGAGTGATAACGCCGGGTGAGTGCAAGATCGGCATAATGCCGGGCCACATTCACAAGCCGGGTAAAGTGGGCATAGTTTCCCGCTCCGGCACCCTGACCTATGAAGCGGTGAAGCAGACCACTGACTGTGGTTTTGGCCAATCCACCTGTGTGGGTATCGGCGGCGACCCCATTCCCGGTTCCAATTTCATCGACATTCTGGCGATGTTCCAGCAGGATCCCCAGACCGAGGCCATAGTGATGATTGGCGAGATCGGTGGTACTGCGGAAGAGGAAGCGGCGGCTTACATCAAAGAGCATGTCAGCAAACCGGTGGTCTCCTATATTGCGGGTGTAACCGCGCCTCCCGGAAAGCGTATGGGCCATGCCGGCGCCATCATCTCCGGTGGCAAGGGCACCGCCGACGAGAAATTTGCGGCGCTGGAAGACGCTGGTGTGAAAACCGTGCGTTCCCTGGCGGAAATCGGCAATGCGCTGAAGGAAGTAACCGGCTGGTAAGCTCCCTTTCCAAAGCACGGTTACACCGATAGGCGAGAACCCCTAGCCGGTTTGTCTGCCTGAAAAAGGTCGCTGTTTTGCGGCCTTTTTTTATGCCCGACTAAAGCTATCCGCCGCGGAACAGCAGTGGGGCGATTGCCGGGGGGGGAAAGCCAGCGGGTATCGGGCTGATACTGGGGCCGGTGCCGGGGTTTGTAACATTTTGCATCCCTGCCCGACTATTGCCAGTATCCGCGCGTAAATGTAGTGCGAGCGGTGGCGGGAGTCGCCGGCAGACGGATTTCATTTGGAGCATAGACTGTGACGAAAAAAATCATTCTACTCACTGTTATTGTGATTCTTGGGGTGGCCTTTTTTGCCTTTGACCTCAACCAGTGGCTGACTCTGGAGAGCCTCAAGCAGGGCCAGGAGCAGTTTGCTGCCTGGCAGAGCCAGTCCCCACTGCTTGTGGGACTCTTGTTCACCCTGTTCTATATCCTGATCACCGGGCTCTCACTGCCGGGCGCGGCGATCATGACACTGGCTGCGGGCGCCCTGTTCGGGCTTCTGTGGGGCACGGTAATCGTGTCTTTTGCCTCCAGCATCGGGGCCACGCTGGCATTCCTGGTATCACGCTATCTATTGCACGACTGGGTACAAAACCGGTTTGGGGAGCGCCTGCAGGCGATCAACCGCGGTGTTGCGCAGGAGGGGGCCTTCTACCTTTTCGCCCTGCGGTTGGTGCCTTTGTTTCCGTTTTTCCTGGTCAATATTTTGATGGGGCTGACCAAAATCAGAACCTGGACCTTTTACTGGGTCAGCCAGCTGGGCATGCTGACCGGCACCATCGTGTACGTGAATGCGGGCACTCAGTTGGTACAGATCAAGAGTGTTGGGGACATCCTGTCGCCGGGCCTGGTGGCATCCTTCGTACTATTGGGCCTGTTTCCCCTCCTGGCGAAAAAGCTTCTAAACCTCATCAAGCGGTTCCGGGGCCGGAACGCTTGAGCAAACCGTGTGAGTACAGCGAGTATGACTAAGCCGAAGAGTTTTGACCGCAATTTGATCGTTATCGGCGCCGGTGCCGCGGGACTGGTCAGCGCATATATCGGGGCCGCCATCAAGGCGGAGGTAACCCTGATAGAAGCGGGTGCCATGGGAGGGGACTGCCTGAATACCGGTTGTGTGCCCAGCAAGGCGCTGATCAAGTGTGCCAAGGTGGCCAACCAGGTCCGCAAGTCCGCTGAGTTCGGTATCCATACCACAGCTCCGGAAGTCAATTTTCCCCAGGTAATGCAACGGGTTCGCCAGGCGATTGAAACCATAGAGCCCCACGACAGCGTCGAGCGCTACACCGGTCTCGGGGTGGAGGTATTGCAGGGCTGGGGGCAGCTGCTGGATCCCTGGACTGTCAAAGTGACCCTCAGTGACGGCGGGGAACAGGTACTCACTGCGCGCTCCATCATTCTCGCCACCGGTGCCGCGCCGGTGGTGCCGCCTCTGCCGGGACTGGATGACATTGACTATGTCACCAGCGAGACCATGTGGGACCGGTTTGCCCAGTTGGATCGCGTGCCGGAGAGATTTGTGGTGCTGGGTGGTGGGGCTATCGGCTGTGAAATAGCCCAGTCCTTTGCCCGGCTCGGGTCCCGGGTGGCCCTGGTGGAAATGGCCCCGCGGCTGTTACCGGCGGAGGATGAGCTAGTGTCCACCACGGTGGCAGACTCACTGCGCGCGGACGGCGTCGAAGTACTGACCGCCCACAAGGCGACAGGGTTCGCTGCCGATGGCTCCCAGCAGCGTATTTTCCTCCAGGGCCCGGAAGGCGACCGCGAACTGGCCTTCGACCAGATATTGCTGGCGCTGGGGCGCCGTCCACGGGTGACCGGCTTCGGCCTGGAGGAGCTGGGACTGGTGGTCGATGGGCGCCTGCAGACGGACCAGTATTTGCGCACCGATATGCCGCATATCCTCGCCGCTGGTGACCTTGTAGGCCCCTATCAGTTTACCCACATGGCCTCTCACCAGGCCTGGTATGCGGTGGTGAATGGCCTGTTTGGCCATCTGAAGAAGTTCCGAGTGGATTACTCCCTGGTACCGCGGGCGGTGTATGTGGACCCGGAGGTGGCAAGTGTCGGCCTCAACGAGCAGGTGGCGGTGGAACAGGGTATCCCCCATACGGTGACTCATTACGATCTCAGCGATCTGGATCGCGCCATCGTCGATGGTGTCGCGCGCGGATTCGTCAAAGTGCTCACAGTACCGGGCAAAGACAAGATTCTGGGTGCCACTATTGTCGGTGAACACGCCGGCGAGTTGATGGCGGAATTCGTTATGGCGATGAAGCACGGATTGGGACTCAACAAACTGTTGGGCACCATTCACGCCTATCCCACCATGATGGAGGCCAATCGCCTGGTGGCCGGTGACTGGAAGCGCGCTCACGCGCCCCAGGGCGCCCTGAAACTGCTGGCGAAATTCCATCGCTGGCGACGCAAATAAGCTGGCAATCCGGCCCCGCTGTTTCCGGTAGGGCCGCTTTATAGCGCCGGGGTGGGCCCGGCCACTTCCGGTTGGCTGCTGTCCGCCAGTGCCTCGGCTTCTTCCCGGGCCTGCCTGGCCAGCCGCTGCTCCTCAATACGACTGCTCCAGGTCAACAGGGCCTGATAGTGGCGGATGTTCTGTACGTAGGTCACCGGCTCCCAGCCGCGGGCATAGCCGTGTTTGGTGTTCTTGTAATACTGTCGCTTGGCGAGAAGCGGCAGGTGCTCGCGCACATCCACCCAGAGGTCCGGGTTGCTCCCCATTTTTTCCGTGAGTACCCGGGCGTCCTCGAGGTGGCCAAGGCCCACATTGTAGGCCGCGAGTGCCATCCAGGTGCGGTCTGGCTCCTGAATGCGCGCGGGGATCTTATCGTGGATTTGCACTATATAGCGGGCGCCGCCCTCAATGCTCTGCAGGGGGTCCAATCGGTTCACCCCCAGCTCGCGGGCGGTGCCCAGGGTGAGCATCATCAGACCGCGGACGCCGGTACGGGATTTGGCTTTGGGGTTCCAGTGGGACTCCTGGTAGCTCAGTGCGGCCAGCAGGCGCCAGTCCAGGTCGTATTTTTGTGCCGCTTCCTGCATGGCGTCGCGCCATTTCGGCAGGCGCTCCCTGGTACTTTTGCTGAATGCCTTGGCCCCCCCGGCGTTCAGCGGAGTCAGGTGGCCGAAAAACTCCTCCCGCAACCGGGCCGCTATGCCGTTGGTGTTGGCCCGCAACACAAAGCTGCGCGCGGCGTGGTAGAGACTGTCGTCCTCTCCCTGGGGGAAGGCCCAGGAGACGGGTTGAAACTGGGTGAGATTGAAGGCAAGTGCAGTGTTGGGGAAAAGGCCCCGATGCACGGCGTAGGCGTTGGAATCCACTACCGCATAGGGGAATTTGCCCTCATTCACCATTTCCAGCAATTCCATGGTGGCGACGTCATCCACCTCCTGCCACTCCAGGGCCGGGTATCGCTGTGACAGGTGGCGCATTTCCTCGGCGTGGGCGCTGCCGGCCAGTACCGCCACTTGCTTGCCGATCAGATCGGAGATTTTGCGCGGGCGCTTTTCACCCAGACGGTAGATCACCTGCTGGCGGATCTCCAGGTAGGAAGGGGTGAACCTGACCTCCTCGCGCCGCGCCGATGTTACAGTCAGCCCGGCTGCCGCCATGTTGGCACCCTCCTGGGGGTCCCCCAGGCGGGTGAAGAGCTGATTGACACTCTGGCTGTCACGGATCACCAGCTGGACACCCAGTTCGTCGGCAAAGGCCTTCAGCATGCCGTATTCAAAGCCGGTAAAGTGGCCGGAGGCGTCCTCGTAATAGGTGGTGGGGCCGTTAAGTGAGAGAACCACCAACTGGCCGGAGGATTTGACCTGTTCCAGTACACTGGGGGCCTTGCTCGCCACCAGCAGCAATGCACAGGCACACAGCGCCAGCCCTTTGACCAGGCGGCGGCTATAGCGCAGCAAGCGGCGTTTGGTGATCATCAATGGTCCCCTCCCAGTCCCTTAGCTGTTATTCTGTGGCGGCCTTCCCCACAGCCTGCCGGCACAGATCTTCCCTGGCCTGGGCGGCAAAATGCGGGCAATTTTACCCTATTTGCTGCGCATTTGCTCACCGGCCAGGTTTCATTGTCGTCACAGACCCGTATACATGGATTAAGTTTAGTCGTTGCAGGGCGGGTATGAGCCGATTGTCGCATTTTGCGCCACTGTGGCCGGGGCTTAAGCGGGCCGGGCGCGCCGCCCGCCGCTGTCGGACAGCCAGTGTGTGCCGCCCCTGATATACAGTGTTGAAGGCCGCAGGGTTCGGGTACAATTGCGCCCTCTCCGATTCCCCGTGGAAGCTGCACCGCGCTCCGTGATGCGGATTCCCAATCTTCAGACAAGAGGCAAACTCCCGCGATGCTGATTCTGCGTGGTGCTCCCGCACTGTCGAAATTTCGTCACCAAAAGCTCCTCAACCAGTTGCGTTCCCTGCAACCCGCGATCCAGGACGCCTATGCCGAATTTGTCCACTTTGCGGACTCGCCGGAGCTCAGCGGCCAGCAGCAGTCGCTGCTGGAGCGCTTGTTGCAATACGGCCCCAGCGAGGAAAAGCACCAGCCCGAGGGCCGGCTGCTTTTGGTGGTACCGCGGCCCGGTACCATCTCTCCCTGGTCCTCCAAGGCGACGGATATCGCACACAATGCCGGCCTGACCCAGATTCGCCGCCTGGAGCGGGGCATCGCCTACTACCTTAGCGGCGTCGACTTAACAGAAGCTGAATGGGGCGCCCTGGCCGAGCTGTTGTACGACCGTATGGTAGAGACAGTACTGGGGGATTTAGCCGCTGCGGAACAGTTGTTCACCACCGGGGAGCCCCGGGCGCTGACCACTGTGGATATTCTCGATGGCGGCCGCAGCGCGCTGGAAGGGGCCAATGTCAGCCTGGGCCTGGCGCTGGCAGAGGATGAAATCGACTATCTCCTGACCAACTTCGAAACGCTGGAACGCAACCCCACCGATGTAGAGCTGATGATGTTCGCACAGGCGAACTCCGAGCATTGCCGTCACAAGATATTCAATGCCAGTTGGACCATCGACGGGGAGGAGATGCCGCACTCCCTGTTCGGCATGATTCGCAATACCTACCAGCTGGGTGGCGAGGATGTCCTGTCCGCCTATGCCGACAACGCCGCGGTGATGGTGGGGCATAGGGCGGGTCGTTTCTACCCGGATCCGGAGACCAGAGAATACGGCTTCAGTCACGAGTCCATTCACATATTGATGAAAGTGGAGACCCACAACCACCCCACTGCCATAGCGCCGTTTCCGGGTGCCGGTACCGGCGCCGGTGGTGAAATCCGCGACGAGGGTGCGGTGGGCCGCGGGTCCAAGCCCAAGGTGGGCCTGACCGGATTTACGGTTTCCAACCTGCGCATCCCCGGCTATCTGCAGCCCTGGGAGCTGGACTATGGCAAGCCTGAGCGCATAGTGTCGGCGCTGGATATTATGGTTGAGGGGCCCATCGGTGGTGCCGCCTTCAACAACGAGTTTGGCCGCCCAAACATTTGCGGCTATTTCCGCACCTTTGAGGAGAACTTTGGCGGTGAGCGCCGCGGCTACCACAAGCCCATCATGATCGCCGGGGGCTATGGCAATATCCGCGAGGAGCACATCGATAAGCCGCCCTTCAAACCCGGCGCCAGGCTGGTGGTCCTTGGGGGGCCAGCGATGCTGATCGGCCTCGGCGGCGGCGCCGCCTCCAGTATGTCCAGCGGCTCCAGCTCCGAGGATCTGGATTACGCCTCGGTGCAGCGCCAAAACCCGGAAATCGAGCGCCGCTGTCAGGAAGTCATCGACCAATGCTGGCAGCTGGGTGACAGCAACCCCATCGCTTTTATTCACGACGTGGGTGCCGGTGGCCTTTCCAATGCGTTTCCGGAACTGGTGAAGGACGGCGGCACCGGCGGCAGGTTCGAATTGCGAGACATACCCTGCGATGAGCCGGATATGAGTCCGCTGGAAATCTGGTGCAACGAATCCCAGGAGCGCTACGTGCTGGCGATAATGCCGGACGATCTGCAGCGCTTCGAGAGTATCTGCGAACGCGAGCGCTGCCCCTATGCAGTGGTCGGCGAAGCGACCGAGGACAGGCATCTGTTACTGGGTGACCAGTTGTTCGATAGCAGGCCGGTAGACCTGCCCATGTCGGTGCTGTTTGGCAAACCGCCGCGCATGCACCGCGAGGCGGAGAAGTGCCAAGTGGCCACTGATGAATTCAGCACCGCCGGTATCGATTTGAATGAAGCGGTGGAGCTTGTATTGCGGCTGCCCACAGTGGCCAGCAAGAATTTCCTCATCACCATCGGCGACCGCACTGTGACGGGGCAGGTATCCCGGGACCAGATGGTGGGCCCCTGGCAGGTGCCGGTGGCGGACTGCGCCGTGACTACCGTGGCCTATGACAGTTATGCCGGCGAAGCCATGGCCATGGGTGAGCGCACCCCAGTGGCGCTTTTGAATGGCCCGGCCTCCGGCCGCCTGGCTGTGGGGGAGGCCATTACCAATATCGCCGCGACCCGGATACGGCAGTTGTCGGATATCAAACTGTCGGCCAACTGGATGTGCGCCGCCGGCCATCCGGGCGAGGAGGAGAAGCTCTACCGCACTGTGGAGGCCGTCGGCATGGAGCTCTGCCCCGAGCTGGGTATCACCATTCCGGTGGGCAAGGATTCCATGTCCATGCGCACTGACTGGAACGATGCCGGAGTGGATAAATCGGTGACGGCGCCCTTATCGCTGGTTATTTCCGCATTTGCCCCAGTGGTGGACGTGCGCAGAACGGTGACCCCGCAGCTGCGCCCGGGCAGGGACAGCGAACTGGTCTTTGTCGACCTGGGCGCAGGCCGCAACCGCATGGGCGGTTCCTGCCTGGCGCAGGTATACAACCAGTTGGGCCGCACCCCAGCGGATCTCGAGGACCCCAAACGCCTCAAGGGTTTTTTCGAGGTGATGCAGCAGGCGCTGGAAGAGGAACTGGTTATCGCCTACCACGATCGCTCCGACGGCGGTCTGTTCGTCACCCTGGCAGAGATGTGTTTTGCCGGCCGCGTGGGGGTCGACGTGGATATCTATGAGCTGGGCGACGATGTGATCGCGACACTGTTCAGCGAGGAGCTGGGGGCGGTATTGCAGGTCCCCGCCAACGAGGCGGAAATGCTGGTGCAGCGGTTTGCCGCAGTCGGGGTGGCCGCGCACCAGATCGGCGATCTGCGGCGCGATGAAATGCTGCGTATCTCCTGCTGTGGCCGGGAGGTATTTTGCCGCTCCCGCGCCGAGTTGCAGCGTATCTGGGCGGAAACCAGCTGCCGTATCCAGGCCCTGCGCGACAATGCCGATTGCGCGGCACAGGAGTTTGCCACCATCGGCGAGGAGGACCCGGGTCTCTCCGTCAATCTCAGTTTCGATCTCAACCGGGATATCAGTGCACCCTATATCGCCCGGGGCCAGCGGCCCGCAGTCGCCATACTGCGCGAGCAGGGGGTGAACAGCCAGGTGGAAATGGCCCATGCATTCCACCGCGCCGGTTTTAGTGCGGTCGACGTCCATATGAGCGATATTCTGGCCGGGCATGTCACCCTGGACGAATTTCGGGGGCTGGTGGCTTGTGGTGGCTTCTCCTACGGCGATGTACTGGGTGCCGGTGAGGGCTGGGCCAAGACGATTCTGTTCAACGATCGCGCCCGCGACCAGTTTGCGGGCTTCTTTCAGCGCCCGGACACCTTTGGTCTGGGAGTCTGTAACGGCTGCCAGATGTTCTCGGTGATCAAGGAGCTGATCCCGGGGGCCAGCCACTGGCCGCGGTTTGTGCGCAACCTTTCCGAGCAGTACGAAGCGCGCTTCTCCCTGGTAGGTATAGAGGAGTCGCCGTCGGTGCTGTTTCGGGGCATGGCCGGATCCTCAATGCCGGTGGCGGTTGCCCACGGCGAGGGGCGGGTGGAATTCGCCACCCGGCAGGCGCTGGAGGCCTGCGAGCAGTCCGGCACCATCGCCATGCGCTACCTGAACAATCACCGGCAGATCAGCGAGACCTACCCCGCCAATCCAAACGGTTCGGCGAATGGCATAACAGCCCTGTGTTCCGAGGACGGTCGCGTCACCATCATGATGCCGCACCCGGAGCGTGTTGCCCGCGCCGTATGCAACAGCTGGCACCCGGATGACTGGGAAGAGGATTCCGGCTGGATGCGCCTGTTCCGCAATGCGCGGGTGTTTGTTGACTGAATAAGTCTCGATAGTCGATGTCCGCAAATGCCCGCACAGTGTGCGGGCATTTTTATTTGCGGGCCCGATGCAGCAAGAGATCTAATCGGAAGTTTGTTCAAAATAGTGACGATTTGATCGAAATATGATCTTATTGGTGTATTGCTGAGCCAGAGGGGGCTGGCCACCAAAGCTAATAGATTGGCCATCCAAGACACAGAGAATCCCTTCGGCCCGGTAAAGGGCGCTGTTAATCTCAACTCGCCAGGTGAAATGACGTATCAAATCGGGGCGAGCCTATGCCAATCAGAATAAAGCACACCGCTATCAGCATTGCCGTCGGCAGTGCCGCAATGACCTGCAGCACACTTGTCGGAGCACAGGAGCAGTATCTAGAGGAAGTGGTTGTCACCGCGCAAAAGCGGGAACAGTCCGCATCCGATATTCCTATCGCCATCAGCGTACTGGACGGGGATGAGCTGGCCGACAAGGGCATTCAGGATTTTGGCGATCTCAGCGTATCCACATCGTCGCTGGATGTGGCCCGGGGCAACAGTACCAACAACCCGGTGATCACCATTCGCGGCGTCGGGTCGACGGACCCCTGGATCAACAATAACCCGTCGGTGTCGGCGTTTAGCGATGGCGTTTATCTGCCGTTCGCCTCCTACCTGAGCATGCCGCTGTACGATCTGGAGCGGGTGGAGATTCTCAAGGGCCCCCAGGCCGGCCTCTATGGACGCAACAGTATCGCCGGGGCCATCAATTTTATTTCCGCCCGGCCCGGAGACGAGTTTGGCGGTTATCTGGATACCAGTTACGGCGCCTATGGCGAACAGCAGCTCCAGGCTGCGGTGGACACTCCCGTAAGCGAAACCCTGCTGTTGCGGCTGGCCACTACGGTGCAGAGGGGTGGTGGCTATATCGACCGCGAGGGCACTGCCGACACCACCGGAGGTTTTACTCGCGCGCCCGGTGTGATTCCGGGTGTGGATGTCACCAGCGACGAATCCGGTTATGGCGACAAGGACATTTTCGCCGTGCGGGCGACGGCTCTGTGGCTGCCGACGGACAATATCAGTGTGAATTCAAAAATTCACTACGCTTCGGACGAGTCTGAAATTATCAACTCCACCAATCTGAGCGGCGATATACTGGGGCTGTTCCAGCCCGCCGGTGACGATCCCTTTACCGACTATGATGATTTCGCCGGCAGGATGGACGCCTCGCAGAAGGGTGCCTCGGTGGAGGTAAACTGGGACCTGGATAGCTTCACTTTCACTTCCCTGACCGGTGTCGAGAAGCTCTCGCGGCAGTATGGCGTGGGCGACTTCACACCGCTGCGGCTGGCCGAACCCACCTATGACGAGCGGGTTTCCAGCGTCAGCCAGGAATTTCGTATCGCCGCGGACACGGATAGCGTTCACTGGCTGGCGGGTGTCAATGCCACGGCGGACAAGATCGACTATGGTCGGGTACTCTCCAGTGCCGACTTTTTGATGGGTGATCTGGTTTCCGCCTATGAGCAGGAGGACAAGAGCTGGTCCCTGTTCGGTCAGGTGGACTGGTTGTTCGCCGACGACTGGGAACTCAGCAGCGGTCTTCGCTACACCGACGAGCAAAAGGATTACGAAGGGGGCTCTTATGAAGGCGACCCCTTCGGCACCTCCATTGTCAGCATTGCCTTTCCCGGTGTTGCCGGCGGCCTCTGGGGTACCAGTGCCTACGACAACCAGGACGTTTCCGGCCAGCTGAAACTTTCCTGGACAGGCATAGACGACACACTGGTGTATGCTTCCGTCAGCCGCGGATTTAAAAGTGGCGGCTTCGACGGCTCCGGCCTGGTCAATGAAGCGGGTTACATCCCCTATGGTGCGGAACAGCTGATCGCCTATGAAACAGGAATCAAAACCCTTTTGCTGGCGGATTCCCTGGAACTGTCGGCGTCGGCATTCTTTTACGATTATTCCGACAAGCAGGTGCTGGCGATCCTGGACCTGGGCAATGGTATCACCGAAGCGGTAACCCAGAACGCCGCCGCTTCCGATGTGACGGGCCTGGACCTTGAGCTCAAGTACCACGCCACCGAAAACCTGTCTTTCGGTTTGGCTGCAACACTGCTCGATTCCGAAATTACCGACTGGGACAGTGACGACCCGGCCGAGGTTGAGGCGCGCACCGGCAATGAATTGCCCGGCACCCCGGAAAACAGTATCACCGGCGACGTCAACTGGAGCACGGAAGTGTCCGGTTACGGTATCGATTCCAGACTATGGGTGGTACACAGTGATGCGGTATTCCGCGATATCGAGAACACCCCCGACCTGATGTCAGATGGTTACACGCTGCTGAATGCAAGGGTCGATGTCGGCCGTGCCGAGGGGGACTGGTCGGTGTATATGTTCGGCAAAAACCTCACTGATGAAACCTATGTAACCAGTGTGCGCACACTATTGGGAATGGAAGGCGCCTACTATGGCGAACCGCGTACCTGGGGTGCCGGCTTCCGCTGGAATTTCTAGGGCTGACTCAGTTAGTGATTAATCCGGCAACTGAAGAAGTTGCCGGGTTATTCGCGTAAACCGGCCCGGGTTCAGGTCACAACTGTACTGTGGAAAGGGTTGGTGTCAGAGCCCGGCCCGCTTGGTGATATCCACCCGGCTCACTGGGTCCAGCTCGGAAAACTGTTTGGGCGTAATGCCGTAGTAGGATTTGAACGCCCGGTGATAGCTGACCACATCCCCATAGCCGAGCGAATAGGCGATATCCTTGATGCTGCGATTGCCGGTGGATAGATATTGACAGGCGAGGTCCATGCGAACCTCCAACAAAAGCTTGTTGTAGCTGCTGCCGGACAGCGCCAGGTGACGGCGCAAACTGCGCTCACTCATATTGAGGCGCCGGCCGATATCCGCGGGACACAGAAACCCTTCGCCTGAATTCATCAGCAGGGTGCGCACAGTATGTACCAGGGACTGGGAAGCGCCCAAATTTTGCAGCGCCCGCATGCATTCGGATTTGCAGAAATCATTGACCACCTTACACGAATACTTGAGCGAATCGCGGCCAATCTCGCCGTTAAACACCACCCGGGTGTGTTCTCTACCGTAGGCGATGGGGCAGTTGAACTGGCGGTGGAATTCTTCGCTGTGCTGGGGTTCGGGATAGGGCACCTCTATGGCGCTGAATAGGGATTCCCCGTCCTTCACAAGATCCGACAGCGCGGTTAAAGTGGTCAACCAGTTTTCGATCAGAAATCTCTGCAGAGCACCGTGGGTGACGTTCAGATCGGCGGTTATCTTCAGTTCCCGCCCATCGTAAAAATGGTGCACATTGAACACTGAGCCAAACGCCTGTCGGTAGTCCACATAGGTTTTTACCGCCGCGGCCAGATCTTCGCTGCTGATAATGGCGTGGCCCAGTACCCCCAGGTCACCCATATTGAAATTTTGACCGGAACGCATTCCCAGGTCGGGAATATTCAGCAGGTTCACAATCTCTTCTACCACAGACAAATACAGTCCCGTGTCGATACGCTCTCCTTTGATTTGTAAAAGGCGGGAATCAACACTGTCTTTGTCCGCACTGAGGCCTTGGTCAGAAGCGATGGCCAGCAGGCGGTTGAGGGAGGTTTTAGCCATTCCGTTGGTCGCGGACAGTTTATGCATAGCTAAACCGGAGAGACATTTGGCAAGGGGTATAAATACGTAAACCCCATAGTAAAGGCGCCGACGGCACAAAGCAATCCGCAGCGGATTAAGGCCGCAAACGCAAGTGTTGTGGCCACCTGTATCATTGTTGAAATCCCCATGGCGGCAACAATAAGGCTCCGACATTTACCGCTGAATGAGTTCAGTTGCGCGAGCTTGCTATGACCCAAATTCTGTTGCGAAACCGCCCCGCCTGTTTGTATTTGCTGCTCCTGGTTTGGGCCCTGGTAGCCCCGTCTTCAGTTCAGGCCAAACAAGGGGGCGGGCGAGAAGCGTGCCTGCAGAAAATTTGTCCCTCCTACGTGGTCTCGAAGGAGACAGTGTTGCGCTGGCATCAGTTAAAGGACAGTTATGGTCCAACTTTTGCCGGCACCCGGGCATGGCAACAATATATGGATTTGATCGAAACTGAGGCCCGGCGGCTGGGGGTGGTGGATTTAAAACACAACACTTTTCGCTACCGCCGCTGGCACACCTCTGAGTGGCCGGATAGCTCCCGCTGGTCTTTGTCGATCGGAGGGCACCCTATTGAGGTGGCCAACTATGGGGCCAATTCCGGTACCACTGGTGCCGCAGGGGTCACTGCGGACGTGGTCGCCCTCACCGGCGATGAACTTTCGGCCATGCAGGACAAAAGCGCCCTGCGCGGCAAGATACTGGTCCTCAGTATCAGACCGACCCATCTGCTGGAGCGAATATCCGACTGGTTGTATGCCCCTCCGGAATACCCGTTCGAGGTGGGGCAGATAGTGAAGTCGGAGACCAGTGTTTTCCACAGCACTGTATCGCAGCTGTTCGCCGCCAATTTCGATGGCAGCCTGCCGTTTCCGAAACCCCACTACCTGCGGTTGATCAAGGAAACAGGTGCCGCGGCAGTGGTGGTGATTTTCGACATGGCCAATGCCCGGGTAAACGGCCTGTACAGCTTCCCCGTGCCCGCAATCTACAACATACCCACTTTGTATCTGGGGCGGGAATCCGGGCGGGAACTGTTGCAGTACCTACCGCGGCACAAACAGGCAACACTCACCCTGCGCGCCCAGATAGAAGAGACACAGGCCTATCAACTGGCAGGTTTTCTGCCTGGCAGGAATTACGGTACCGACAAGGATGAGATTGTCCTGATGATTTCCCACACCGACGGGCCGTCCATTTCGCAGGAAAACGGTCCGCTGGGGCTGCTGTCGATACTCCATTATTTCGCTCAATTCGATGCCCGCCAGCGGGACAAAACCCTGATGTTGTTTTTGGATAGCCGCCACTATATTCCAAACCGGGAGGCTGCCCTGCCGGATTACAACATCGACAGAGTACTGGGGCCGGGTGGCCCTCTCGCGCCGGCAAAGGGCAAGCTGGTGGCCAGTGTACATCTGGAGCATCTGGGGCAGCTGGAATACCGGGAGCTAAACGGAAAATATGAGCCCACCGGCCGCATGGAAATCGGGGGTTACTATGTGACCGGATACCAGGGCGTCATAGACCTGGCCGAACAGGCACTTAAGGACAACCATCCGCTAAATCAGGTGCTGCGCTCGGCAGATATTCCGGGGGTGCACGGTCTGTCCCAGGGGCCCTGGTTCGGTCTCGGGCATCACCCGCGCAAACTGGGGATAGAGGCCATTGCCTCCAACATGACGTTCATGGGGGCCTACTGGTCGAGTGCGGCACGGCTCGATTATCTGGACGTGGACCAGTTCATCCGGCAGACCAATGTAATGACACAAATTGCGGCCGGATTTATGGGCGCTGATATTTCGCGCCTGACCCGAACCAAATTAACGGAAACCGCAACCGAAAAATAATCTGCGTCAATCAATCCAACCGCTGCTGCGACAGACAGCGGAGACCTGTTTGATCTTCAGGTCTTTATGCCCGGGAATCGAGTCTATGCACACCGAATACCGAAAAATGCACAATCTGGCCCAACTGGTGGACTCTGCCTGTGGCATACACGCCGACAAGATTGCCTTTCGGTGCCTGGACCAAAGCATCACCTATGCGGAACTGCGTCGGCAAAGCCGCTGCCTGGCCCATTGGCTGCAGCACCGGGGTGGGCTGGAGGCGGGGGACAGGGTGGCGATTCAGCTGCCCAATCTGATCCATTACCCCATCGCAGCCTTCGCGGCCATAGAGGCGGGTCTGGTGGTGGTCAACACCAATCCACTGTATACACCCCGGGAAATGCGCCATCAATTCGTGGACTCAGGGGCCAAAGCCATTGTGACCCTGGGACAGCTGCTACCCGGCCTAGAGGAGATTATTGACCAGACTTCTATTAGTACCGTGATTCTCGCCGATGCCACGGATCCGGGGGATCGACAGAAAACCCGCAAAGCGCAGTATGTCAGCCTGCATAAAGTTATTTCCGCGGGCACTGATCTTCCCCCTCTCGCTGTCAGCCCGGCCCGGCCTCGGGATATAGCGCTACTGCAATATACCGGCGGCACTACCGGGGTTGCCAAAGGCGCCAGTCTGTCCCACAGCAACATTCTCCACAATACAGACCAGTTCCTGCACGCCATCAGCGACTTCGCGCGGTGTCGCGATAATATCTTTGTGTGCCCCCTGCCGCTGTACCATATTTACGCCTTTACCGTGAACATGATCGGTTTGTTTGCCAGCGGCTGCACCAACTTGCTGATTCCGAATCCCCGCGACCTGGACAGCCTCGTCGACCAGCTTCGCGATGTGCCATTTACCGGTTTTTCCGGATTGAATACACTGTTTGCGGGCCTTTGCCGGCACCCGGGGTTTCGCGATCTGGATTTCAGCCACTTGCGGCTTACCACCTCCGGCGGTAGCGCTTTGACCTCGGCCGCGTTCGAATCCTGGCAAGAGGTCACCGGCTGTACCATCACCGAGGGCTACGGACTGTCAGAAACCTCTCCGGTGGTGACTATCAATGTCCCGGGCCGCGAACGGCTCGGCACCGTGGGCCGGCCGCTGGTGGACAGCGAAATTCAGATCTGGGACAAGTCCGACCGGCCGGTGGCCGCCGGTGAGGAAGGGCAGATAGTGGTGCGGGGGCCACAGGTAATGAGCGGTTACTGGGGGCGCGCAGAGGAAACCGCCGAAGCGATCAGCGCGGACGGCTTTTTCAGAACTGGCGATGTGGGCGTATTGCTCGGCGACGGTTCGCTAAAAATCGTAGATCGCCTGAAGGATATGATCATAGTGTCCGGGTTCAATGTCTACCCCCATGAAATCGAAGATGTGCTCAGTCGCCATGAAAAAATTATCGAAGCTGCCGTGGTCGGCGTCGCCGATAGTAAAACCGGCGAAGCTGTGTGCGCGCATATCGTGTGTGGGGGGGAGCTGGGAGAGCAGGAGGTGATTGACCACTGCCGCGAGCAACTCACCGGGTACAAGGTGCCGAAGAAAATCGTGTTTCACCGCGAACTGCCAAAGTCCAGTGTCGGCAAGATTTTACGGCGCGCATTGCGGGACAACTGACAGGCGCCGTGACTCCCCAACAGGGAAGGAAAGGCTTTCCCGGGTTTTTTAGCCTCTATTCCACCATCAAAGCTATTGCCCTGCTACCGGGGGCGAAGGCTCCTAATTTCTGTGTGCATCGCGGCTGGAGTGGAAGCGTCTCTCCTTGCCCCGCTATTGTCACAGTGGAAAGCCGGGGCGACCGGTTAGGCTGCCGGTCAGGTCCGTGTGCATTGGATCCGGGGATTGGGCCCGGCAAGATCCAAATTATTTGCTAAACTTGTGATTGACCCGGCGGGCTGGCCTGAACAGACAAAGTTATGGTTGCGTTATAATTTTGCCGTCCCAGCGGATAACAAGAGGGCAGAATAGCCAACTGACAACGAAATCAGTTGTGAGGTTAATCTGGTACGGGGATGCGCCACCGCCGGGTTAAGGCCGGCGCGAGCACTTAATAACCTTGCTGCGGATTTCTCTTTCAATTATCGACAGCGCGGCGGATTCTGCTGCACAGGAATCTGTTCAAATCCCGGTGTGGTGAGCATGTGCCGGTCACATATCTGTCACTGGACACTTTGATAAATATGAGGAGGCGGCTATGAGCTATAACCAGGAGCTGGCGAAAAAAATACGCGAACTGCTCGCTGACAATGAGGGGCTCAGTGAAAAGCAGCTGTTTGGCGGTCTCGCGTTTATGCTCAACGGCAATATGGCCTGCGGAGTGGTGGGGGAGGAGCTGCTGGTGCGGGTGGGCCCGGACAACTACCAGCAGGCGCTGGGTGAAAGATTTACACGCCCTATGGACTTTACCGGCAGGCCGCTCAAGGGCATGGTTTATGTCGAAGAGGATGCTATTGCCGCGGATTTGAGGGAATGGGTCAGTCGCGGTGTGGAATTTGCCGGCAACTTACCACCCAAGTAGTTGTCTGCGCCGCTCGGGCGCCAGCCTCCACCCAGCTTATAGCCTTATCTTTCATTACTTCGTCGGATACTGATGTCCACCTGTGGAAGACTGTATTTCATTGCGCCAGCCGATACCTCAGTCCTCGTCCAGCAGGGCCAGTGCCGAGGTTACAGCGCCCTGCAGCAGTCGCGGTTCCGGACGAACCCGGGCGAAGACACGAATGCCCATTAGCACCGCCAGAAGATTTCGCGCCAGATCCCTGGCCGGCAGCCGCAGACTGATACTGCCGTCCTTCTGGCCCGATTTCACGCACTGATAAAAAAACCGCTCTACCTGCTCCAGAATGGCGGCAATGTCCCGCTGGAGTTGCGGATCATCGGGTTTGTCGGCCATGGCCGCATTGACCAGCATACAGCCCTTCTGATCGGAGTCGTTCAGGGAGCGGGAGACTACCTCCTTGAAGAAGGTCTCTATTGCCTGCCGCGGCGGCTGGCTTTCACAGCGCGCGATTCTCGCCGAGATGGTTGTATCGACGTAATGATCGAGGGCCTGCCGGTACAAAGCGCTTTTGTCGCCAAAGGCGTTGTACAGACTGGGACCCGTCAGTCCGGTCCGGTCCGTCAGATCCCGCATCGAGGTTCCCTCGTAGCCCTGCAGCCAGAAGGTGTCCAGAACCTGTTTTAGAACCGAGCTGTGGTCAAATGTTCGCGGTCGCGCCATCTCTGACACCACTTGTCGTTACTGTCTTAGTTGCATTTTATAACGGTCGATATAATATGTCCAACGCCGGACGCTGAACATTCCCCACAGCGTCACTGAATTTGGAAGTATGAGATTATGATCAGCTTTTATTATCATCCGACCCCCAACCCCGCCAAGGTGGCGCTGTTTCTGGAGGAGGCGGGACTGCCCTATAAAATGGTCCCGGTGGACACCGGCAAGGGAGAGCAGCACAGCGAGGAGTTCCGCCACATCAACCCCAATGGCAAGGTCCCGGCTATCGTTGACAGCGACGGGCCGGGGGGAGCGGAGGCGCGCCTGTTCGACTCAACGGCCATTCTTCTTTACCTGGGCGAGAAAACCGGCAGGTTTCTCGGTGCGCCGGAAGACCGGCCCGAGCTTCTGTCCTGGTTGATGTTTATTGGCACTGGTGTGGGTCCCTATTCCGGCCAGGCGGTGCACTTTCAGCTGGCGGCACCGGAAAAAATACCCTATGCGGTAAACCGCTATCGCTGGGAGGCGCGGCGTCACTACAATCTACTGGATACCCGGTTGGCCCAGCGGGAATACCTCCTCGGTGATACCTATACCATTGTGGATATGGCCGCCTGGGGCTGGGTTGACCGCCTTACCAATGTTTTTAACACAGAGCCGGGGGAAGCCCTGGGTCCTTTCCCCAACCTACAGCGCTGGTTTGAACAAGTGGATGCCCGTCCCGCTGTCGCCCGTGCCAGGGCCCTGGTTAACGATCATCCATTTAAAACTGTCAGCGATGAAGAGACCAAACGCGCCCTGTTTCCGTCCAATTATGCTGCCCAGGAGGTTTCCAATGAAGCTTGAGAATAAGCGCATTTTAATTACCGGGGGTTCCAGTGGCATCGGCTATGCTACTGCCCAGAATTTGTTGCAGAGAGGGGCGCGGGTGGCCATTAGCGGCCGCCGACAGGAGGCTCTGACTAAGGCGGTGGAGGGATTGCGCAGCTTCGGTGATGTGACGGCTATCTGTGCCGATGTAGCCACCGGCGAAGGGCGGGAGGAAACACTCAGCCAGGCGCTGTCGGCGCTCGGCGGCCTCGATATACTGGTGAACAATGCCGGCGGTCTCCGGGCCGGTCCCCTGTCGCAGTTGGAAGAGACTGACATAGTGAAAATGGTGGAGGTCAATCTTTTGGCTCCTATTCTGTTGACCCGCGCCGCATTGCCCGCCCTTGAGAAAAGCGGGGATTCCATGGTGGTCAATGTCTCCTCCGCGCTGGCCCTGGTGGGTATCCCTTTCTATTCCATTTACGCCGCCGTGAAGGCTGGTGTGGCACATTTTGGTGAGAGTCTGCGTCGGGAGCTCAAAGGGGAGGGGATTCATGTGATGACAGCTTTCCCCGGTGGCACTGATACGCCGATGATGAAGACCAGTAATGCGGGCCCGGAACTGGGGTTTACCCTGGAGCCGGTAGAGGCGGTAGCGGAGGCTATTGTCGCCGGTATGGAGGAGGACGCACTCACGGTTATCCGCGGCGGTGAGCAACGCCAGGAAATGATCGCACTCAACCGTACTGATCCGGCCAAGCTGGATGAGCGCTTTGCCGGGCTGAAGGATACCCTGGCAGATGCGGTCAAAGATCACACCGCATTGTGAGCCCATATTGCACTTGTAAATCAGGGAGTAGTTTTAGGGGAAGCGCAAAGCTGAAAACCCCAGATGCAGTGTAGAAACAGTTCACTGTTGGCTGTTGTTATCTAACTGTGGAAACCCCCCGCCCTAAAGGACGGGGGGAGACTTTTAAGAGTCCCAGATTGCGCCGTAGGCGGGAATTCCCTGCAATTCCATTTCGTAAACCACCTTCTGGGTCAAGGCCTGATTAGCAATACAGATCACCGCTTCCGCTCCAGTTTCCTGGACGGCGTCCCATGCCAACTGGACCAGGTCGGGCTTCCCGTGACGGCTGGTATCCCATATCAAGGCGTCAGGTATAGCGCCCAGTACTTCTTCAACGAAGTCGTCGCCATAGGTTTTTCTCGGGCTGCGGGTAGACCAGACCAGGCTGGCGGGCACTTTTTTTGCCAACAGGTGGGGTAAACAGGGGCCGATTCCGCTGCCGGTGGCTACATATACCACTTTCTTGAATAGCACCTCGATATTGGCCACACCCGCCGTTGGAATTCCTTTTGTCCAGACCTGTTGGGGCTTGTCATCTATAAACCTGCCCGTCCAGTCCCCCGCTCGCGAGATGGTCAAGCGAAATCCCTCTTCGCTTGGTGCAGGTACATTGGCAAAGGAGTGCCACTCCAGAAAAGGCCGCCGGCTAATCGCTGTGGAGGATCCTGCAAAAGGCGTCACGCCATGGTCAAAGCGAGTCAGGGCAACATGTGAAGACGGCGAAACGATATTGATCTTCACCTTTTTCAACCGCAGCCAGGGCAGGGCTACACTAAAAGTCAGGATGGTCAGCCCCCAGAATGACAGGCTCTGGACCAGATCAGAGGTACTGCCCGCAAGCAGACAGGTTTGGGCCCAAAACAGAATGAGTACCGACCAGCCGCCGAACCGATGCACCAGCTCAAATTGGTTGTGATAACGTCCCCGGACAGATGGCAAAGCCATGACAACCATAAGTAGCAGTAATGCCATGAGTAAAAACACTACCCAGACAAGGCCGGCGGGTGTATCTGGTAAAGGTCCGTTTCTCTGATCAATGAGCCCCGCCAGAAAAACCGCATACCAGAGGGTTCCAGCCACCGCGCTGCCACTGTGAAGCCCACCAAAGTGATATACCTTGGCAAGATTCCATCGAATCCAGAGTGGCCAGCTGACTGGAGCCCGGGTAGCAATCCAGAAAAATAAATTGATGGTATATTGTTGGCGCACCAGTACAGCTACCATAAAATTTGCTAAAACAAGATCCAATAATATGGAGAGGTTGCCATCTTGTTTTGACCACCAGCCTGCCTGAGTTGATCCATACCATAGTATCCAGGCATTGACAGAAATAACCAGAAAAAATAATCGGTTGTAGTGTTCAAGATAACGATGTCGTAGGATTCTTCGGGTCAGGCTTGGTTTGTCGTCCAGCGTAAGTTTTTCTATTACTGCATCCATAATTCTGCGACTCCTGTTTTTTAGGCTACAGATACCAGATCTGGCGTTTTCTTTTGAATCTGCTCCAGTAACGCCTTTTTATCTATTTTTCCTCTGGCTGTTATTGGAAACTCCGCAAGCGTAACGATAGCGGAGGGGAGGCAGTAATAGGGCAGCCTTGCACTAATGGCATCTATACAGTGCTGGACATCGACGTTAATGGGTGTGACAAATGTCACTAGACTTTCTTTATCAATTTTCAGCGTTACTGCCTGCCGGCAACCTTTGACAGATTCAGTGACAGAGGAAATTGAATCCAACTCTACCCGGAAACCCTTTATTTTTACCTGGTCATCGGTGCGCCCCCAATACTCCAGCTCACCATCCTCATTCCAACGTCCCAGGTCCCGGGTTCTGAACATGATTCCACCGTTGGAATTAAAGGGATCCAGCTGGTACCGCTCACAGGTCAGGGCTTCATTATTGATATAGCCGGCTGTAACGCCTTGCCCTCCCAGCCATATTTCTCCCAGTTCACCTATGGGGCAGGGCTTAAGATGCTCATCGAGTAGATACACGGTATTATTAGGAGTCGGCTTGCCGATCGTAAGAGACGGGGAATTTGGAGAATACGGCTGTGCCGTGGTAATGATTGTCGCTTCGGTTGGTCCATAGCTATTAATGAATCGACAGTTTTTTACCCATTTCTCGGCCAGAGGTCTTGGGCAGGGCTCTCCTGCCACCGCCACAGTTTTGGCTGAGTGGCAGAGGGTGGGGTCGATTTTTGCCAATATACTTGGAGTCGCGATAATTACATCGCACTGCCGGGCAGCCTGCGTGAAGTTGGCCTCTCTGATCACCAGTGTTCCGCCATGAGCCAGGCAGCCCAGTATTTCCCATGCCGCCATATCGAAGGCTATGTTCAATAGTTGCGAGACCTTGTAGCCTGGTTGAATCCCCAGGTTACCCGGACTGGACAACAGTATATTGCAAACATTGCCATGGGTTACCTGAACCCCATTTGGGGTTCCTGTGGTGCCGGAAGTGAACAAAATAAAACAGTTGTAACTGGAGTCGATCTTTTTTCCATAGGTTCTAGAAGCGATCTCACTTTGCTGATCGCTGGAAATCCAATCGATATTGTCGATAGGTAAAATTATCCGATTGGTATCGGCTGGTATTTTATCTTTCAGGTGTGAAAGGGTTAAAGTCACCCTGATTTCAGCGGTCTCCATAACCTTCGATATGGTTGTTGTTGGGGTTATTCTTATGTCCTGAGGTACATAAGCAGCTCCTGTCTTCAATATGGCAAGCATCCCGACTAACATCGGGATTGAGCGCTCCAGAAAAAGACCTACATTGTCGCCTGGTCCTATGCCCATATTGACAAGTTTTGTTGCAAGATAACCGGCCTGTGTATTCAATTCTCCATAAGTTATTCGTTGACTACCATGCTTGGCAGCAATATTCTTTTGTCGACATTGAGCCTGCCTCTCGATAGCCCGATGAATGAGTCCGTAGGGAACTTGCATCGATGGACCTTTGCCATAGGCTTCGAATTTCTTCTGGTCGGAGTGAGAAAGTATAGTCAGGGCTTTTCGTTTGAATGAATTTACTTCTAGAATCGATTTTTTTGATTGATAGGTGTTGGGTGAGATAGGATGGATATTCTGGGTTTCCATTTTTGTCTCCAAGACGCTCTTAAAAATATTTTTGGTTTTAACGTACTAGATCCTATTCATTCTAATTCTTGTGGAAATTGTTGTTTTCTTATAAATTTATCCTCCTTATTTGTTGTAGTATAATTAGTTGTCCTTTTTTGGTCTCATGGTTGAATTAGGTTTAACTGTCATGGGCCTGAGTCTACCGCCAAACAAATTCATGGTTTAAGACTTCATCTTCTATATAACCAATTACTTTTCAACGGAGCTTTAATAAATTCAGATTTTTTTCCTGGCTGATTGTAGGGGCTTGAGTTATATTTTTTTCATTCGCTCAATCGTAGGATTTACAGGAAGGTGATAGGTCAATTTCATTAAGTTACGGTTCCAGGCTTAAATCGTTGTTGAACAATTGGGGATCTGCTGCCATCAATTATGAGCTCTTAACTCACAGTCATCAGGAATAGCAGATTGTTATGGGGTGAGGTTTGATGAATCAGGGATGTTGTTGATGATGTGAGAAACATCCGCAGTTTTTTTAAATCCATGTCCTTGGTCTTATTGTTATTTGGTCTTATTTTATTGCACATATCCACCAGATATATTTCGGATATTAACATTATGAATTTTGATTGTGTTGCAGAAATTTTTGGAAACTTCTCAAATTTAGGTGGGAATATCCGCCATTTTTGTGAAAGAAGATCAAAGGCTTCGCCGTCCCTGGATGCCAGTGAATTTGTTCTCACTTTCTACTACAACTGGTTCCTAATATTCTTTTTGATGGTGGGTAAAATAAAGAAACAATTACATTGATAAGCCTTTTTTCTGATTATGACAGACACATCAGTTGCTGGGTTGGGGGAGTATCCACTTAAAGTATCGATAGCTATCAATAGTACTGAATTAACGGCTGGTCTATCTCAGAGCGCTATTATTTGGCGGCAATACGAGTTGGAAGGAATAATGTCCCTACTAATTGTCGGTTTATTTGGTGTCCGGAGGTTTTGCTGGAAACTTTGGACCAAATAAATGAATTAAGTGCCAGGAATATTGTCGAGTTAAAATCCGTTTGAACGATGGGGTAGGCAAATTTTTTGAAAGCTGAGCCCAAGTATCTGAGAATCAGCGGTATTCTTCTTCTGTGCTTGATTACAGGCCTTCGTTGCGTTCATTAGATAGGTTTTTTCAATATTTATAGGACCAGGTTCCGGCCAAGCTGTGGATTACTGTCTTAAAATCAGTATATCTTCTGAAAGTCTTTTCTCACTTGCAATCTGAATTTAAGCTCTATGAAGAGTATGGTGCTCAAGTCAGATTCTTGGGGTACATGTATTGTTTTCTTCTTTCTCTAAAAAGGTGTATGTCTAAGGGCCGCGCCCTGAGCCGCTTTTCGTGGAGCTTGCTTTTACGCAGGCGTGTGCCTGTTTTACCATTGCCGGTAGCCATGCTTCACTTCAACCCGGTGAGTTGTGGTTAGCTGGCGGATTGGACTGCAACCCTTACAGTCAGTACCTTTAAGATGCTTGTTGCTGGATTACGGTATCGGGCATCTACATCTCCAATTTTTGTTTAGCACGAGGCGAGTGGCCGATTAACTCCATCTGCCGCTGCGAGCGGGGCTTGGGGTCACCCTCCCCCTTAGCGACTTTAACTGGTTCGCCGATAACCTCTTCGATAGAAACCACCAGCAGGGTTGCCAGTGTGAATTGCAAGGCCACAGGAATGCGCGATTTGCTCCCTTTGTAGTACGCCATCGCAATACCCAGCGCATTGGCAAACTGTGTCTGAGTCATGCTCTGGGCTTTACGGAATTGCGCTTTCCCTTTTCCCATAGCAATTGGCGTAAGAGAGCTTCTGGAAAGACTTCACCCACCACTAGCAGGCTGTTGAAATTCGAAGAATTTCGACGCCTGGTTCCGGAATATGGATGTTTCGGCACAATCGGCGACCCTAAGTCGTTGATTTTGGAAGAAAAGTGAAAATCACATTTTTCGCTTTTCGTGTGTTGCAAAAGGCAGGATGCCTTTTTCAGCAACCTGCTAGTACCCCTCAATTGATCTCATCAGGCAGATGACAGTACGCGGTTTATCGAAAGTGAACAGTGTCTTTATGCTGGCGATGATTGGCTGGAACCTGACTCGAATGAGGGCGTTACAGGGATAGCCCGCCACCAAGGCCTGTAAGGGTGAAAAATGGCCTTAAATCGTCTATTTGGGCCCAGAATTGCAGATTCAAACGATCAACGTGTTTGAATCTGGGGGTAAATCAACAGCATGCTAGAACCCCATCTATTGAAATTTTCTCTTAATTTGTCGCACTGCGCGGTCATAGCGGTTCTTGTTGTGCATACCTCTGAGCCCCTCGTCATGAAACGTATGCTCAAAGGTTTTCCCCACAGCATCAAGGTGGTCCAGCGCATCGACGGCATTGCCCTTCTCGCCCAGCAAATAGGCCTTGGATATCTCCATTCGTAATTGAAACATATCTTCCAAATGCTGATTGGCATAACAGTCATGATACTTCAGGCATTCATCTAATGAGGCCTGAGTAAATGGATCATATTCAACGATATGATCAGGAATCTTTTTAGTACATTTATATATCGAAGTGGTGAAAACCTGTCCATACCATTCAAAATACTCTGCAAGATAACCCATCGTTATTTTGATCCAAGGTAGCCGGTCAAAGAAAAAGTCCTGATTTATAAAAAATGACGAATCGGGGAGAAGATTTGGCATAAATTGTTGAGTGATATGCCTGTTTAGTGCCGGTGTTTTGCACATATCGACAAAACAGATTTCAATTGCCCGCTTTGGCCAGGTAAAGGTGTTGAAGTCGCCGATATTTAGGTTAATTAGCTCAGTGTACGGTGCAATATTGTCCTTGAGGGTAGGTACGAATGAGTCTCCGAATTTATACGTTGCAGGGCCGAAATGTCTGACAACATCGGCGCCGTTTGCAGGCGCTGGAAGATAGCCAAGTTCATAGCTATGAATCGGTTTTTCGCCTTCGAGCCAGTTCGAGCCCGGATTTTTCAGATAGGGATTCTCCG
This sequence comes from Microbulbifer sp. TYP-18, assembly GCF_040932045.1. Lineage (NCBI taxonomy): Bacteria > Pseudomonadati > Pseudomonadota > Gammaproteobacteria > Cellvibrionales > Microbulbiferaceae > Microbulbifer > Microbulbifer sp. TYP-18. The sequence goes on along the minus strand of NZ_JBFRBC010000018.1, from coordinate 22,492 downwards.
TAAGGCCCTGCGCAAGTGCAACGACGGAAGAGCCCATAAAGCTCCCCGCATCTATGACAAAACCCTGCGCTTTGTACTTGCTCTTCGCAAGAGAGTACAAAAATTTTCGTTCCGAAATGGACAGCATACCGGGTGTATCCAGTAGATGTGCTGGCGTTGGTATTTCGAAATCACTGATCTGCGGATGACAAATACACCCGGCGGCGGTTCTATCCCAACTCATGGTATTCAATCCGATGATCTCCTTCTAGAGTGGTCACGTTTGGCTGGATGCGGACGAGTTTCTTGGGTTTCATCTCGTCCAGTGATAAGCTGAGTCGCCGCCGCTGCCGCAAACCATATGCTCGCATTGCGCACACCACGGTTCGAGCACTTCGCATCAAGCCCGATATTGAGTGGCAATAGGCGATTACTCTGGGTTAGTAGCCGAGCATCCAGTGGTACGCCTTAGTGCACATGCTTGAGTTGACTAAGCTGCGCCAGATTGTACTACTATTTGAAGGTGGCGTGGGTTGGATTCGCGCGCCAAATTTTTTTTCGCGCGAGTAACAAGCGCAGCCTGCGCGTCCATGCGGGCGGGAATATGAGACTGTTGTCAGTAGCACACTCCGTTCCGGGGGGAAGCGATGGCTCCAAATGGGCCGAGAACTTGCGTAAATCTGTTCAAGCATCTAGGCGATTGGTCTACATTGTCAATGTAGACTGGTATTTTCTGCTGCACTGGCAGGACCGCGCGGAGGCGGCACAACAGTGTGGCTATAGCGTGCATATCTTGACCGCCTCGACCGATCCCGTTCTCGCCGTGCGCATCGCGGATTTGGGTTTTAAGCTGCACGAAATTCCTCTCTCCCGTAGAAGTCTAAATCCAGTGCGCGAGATTAGCTGCGTGATGCAGCTGTATTCGCTGCTCAAGGATCTTCAGCCCGACATTGTCCACTGCGTCACGCTGAAGCCGGTAGTTTACGGAGGCTTCATAGCGCGCTGGCGCAATATTCCCTGTCTGTCCAGTGTCGTGGGGCTGGGTTATGCTTACTCCAAGGACACGGTATTTTATAGGAGTTTATGGGCGGGCCTGGAGAAACTCATGGGATTTGCCTTCGCGGCGAGGAAGACCATGGTCAGCTTTGAGAATCGTCACGATATGGAGCTGCTGAGATCGCGGCAGGTGCTGTCCGGCTCCCAGGCCGTAATCCTACCCGGAGCCGGTGTGGATCTGGATCGATTTTCCTGGAGTGAGGAGGTTGACGATGGCAGGACCACCCTGAAAATTTTGTTTGCCGGCCGGCTGCTGAAGAGCAAGGGGCTGGATCAGCTCGTGGCGGCGGTGGAGTCTCTTCGAAGGCAGGGCAAAACCCTAGAGCTGCATGTCGCCGGAATAGTCGACAGCGACAGCCGCGATGCGATACCAGGCGATGAGCTTACTCAATGGATCTCCGGAGGAATTATCGATTGGCACGGCCAGGTTCGCGATATCGAGCGACTCATAGCGGATGTCAATCTTGTCTGCCTTCCCACCCGTTATGGCGAGGGGCTTCCGCGGATCCTGGTGGAGGCGGGCGCGGTGGGTCGTGCGGTGGTCGCTACTGATATGCCGGGTTGCAGCGAGTTTATTCATTCGAATCGAGATGGCTTGCTGGTACCTGCCGGTGACCTAGAGGCACTGGAGAGTGCCATAGGCGCGCTGGTCGATGATCCCGACCGGCGCCGGCAGCTCGCCACCAACGCTCGCAAAAAAGTTGAACAGACTTATAGTAACGAACATGTCATCGCTCAGACTCTCGGCTTGTATGAGGATCTGCTGCGGAATATAGTACCCTGACCTATGGATACAGGGGGCCTGCAATGTCGGCTCGGCGTAGCGGCGAAGCCTCCGAGGTGGCGGGGGCTGCGGCGCGCAACGAGCAGGTGTATGCTTTTGCCGCAGGCGAAGATCGCGTAGCTCCATAGACTTGTATCAAGTACGGATGCCCGAATGTTGAAAGACACACTGTCAGAGGCGCGCAGACTGCGAATAGGCGGCGAGATAGATGCCGCGCTGGACTTGTTGCTGCGGTGTACCCCCGAGAGGCCACACCTATGGCTATCTCTGGAAATTTCAAGGTGCTACCTGCTTCGTGGAGAGATGGACAGGGCCGAGCAAACATTGGCCGATTTCGAAGGGCCAGAGAGTGAACGTGTCGGCCTCGTCATGCAATACGGCCGAATTCGTGAACAGAGGGGCGAGTTGCAGGCCGCCGCAGACCACTATCGCAGGGCCCTTCTTCTGGACTCCGATAGCACTGCCGCCGCCCGATGTCTTGAACGAGTGCAGGCCACGCTGGACGCCGAGGCCCACCGCGCGTCCCTTGAAAGTCTGGTCGATGAGATTGAACGCATTTTAGGGGCGGGGGCGGGGGAGCTGGACGCGCTGCTGACCCGCCTTCGCGACTATTTGCCCTTTATTGAGCGCAGTCGCTGGGATGAGGATGGGCTGTATGCGAGGGCTGCCCATATTTTGTTCAATTGGGATTGCCGCGAGGCGCTTGCGAATTACCATCCCGCACTGATAGACATGTCGGTGAGTCTGGGCTACCTGATCTGGCCTAGGCGAATTCAGCGTTATGTGCAAGGGCGTAGCGTGCTCGATGTCGGCTGTCGATTCAGTGCATATGGAGCCGGGTTTCTGGCCGCGGGTGCCAGTTCCTATACCGGGCTCGATCCGCAGTTGGAAATGGACGGTTTGCGTGCCAAGAACAAGCGGACGCGCGAGTGGTCGCAGATGCCGATGACGGGCAGGGAGGCGATGAAGCTTCTACCGGGCCTGCATCTGATCCAGGGTAAATCGGAAGACATTGCCCACACGCAGCAGTACGACTGTATCGTCATGCACAATGTTACCGAGCACTTGATGGACATAGATCGAGTGTTCGAGGGGCTGGTGCCCTTGATGCACCAGGACTCGAAAATGATCTTCCTGCACCACCACTATTACTCCTGGAACGGGCACCACCGCCCGCCCATCAGGTTGAGCCAGTATGACCCCCAGAACGAACAGCACCGTCGCTACGCCGACTGGCAGCACGTCATTGGGATCGGTCAGATTCCGCCCGACGACTATCTTTTCAGGAATCTCAACCGGGTTACATTGAACGCCCTCCGGACATTGGTCGATCGACTGCTGGATATTGAGATCTGGGAAGAACAGCGGGATACCGAGGACATTCTGGCAAGATTGACTCCTGATATCGTCGAGGAAGCGGCGCGACAACACGATGTTGGTTACGAGGACCTGGCCACGCGCTCAGTATTCTGTGTGGCTACAAGCAAAGCGTCCCAATAGGGCCCTTATATCGCAGCCCGATTGGTTTGTAGTGCCGGATGCATTTTTTTCCTAACTGTGAACGCCGAATTTTCCCAACTGTGAACACCTGTTTTCGCCAACCGTGAACACTTTTGCCGCCCGGCAAAAATAGGTGTTCACAGATAAAAATCACCGTTCACGGTTGACAAGATTCCTCTACTCTCCCCCTTCCGCAGGCCCTCACTTACCCTGCGCTCCTTTCGTGTTTCTCAACCGTCAGGAGCCAACATGACAACCAAGAGGGTCTCTATGCAAAAACTCAAGGAACTACTGCGCCTCCACCACGAGGCCAACCTCTCCCAGCGCCAGATCGCCCGTAGCCTCAACCTCTCCGTGGGCGCCGTCTCCAAGTACCTGCGCCGCGCCGAGATGGCTGGGATCACCTGGCCACTGCCGCCGGAGTGGTCTTAAGCAGCGCTGTAACCTGCTGATTGAGGGGCCCGCCGGCACCGGCAAAACCTACCTCGCCTGCGCCCTCGGGGCAAAGTGCCTGCGAGCGGGGTATCCCAGTGCGCTACTTCCGCAGCAGCCGCCTGCTGGAGAGCTTCACTATCGACCACGGCGACGGCAGCTTCGGCAAGCTGCTCTGGCGCAACTCGCCAAGACCGACGTCCTCATCCTTGACGACTGGGGACTGGAGGGGCTCACGCCGCCGCAGCGCAACGACCTGCTGGAAGTGATCGAGGACCGCCACGGTCGCGGCTCCACCCTCATCACCAGCCAACTGCCCGTCAGCAAATGGCACCAGACCATCGGCGACCCCACCCTCGCCGACGCCATCCTCGACCGGCTGCTGCACAATGCGCACCGCATCAAGCTGGAGGGCGAATCCATGCGCAAAAAACTCGCAGAAGTTGACTCACTGTGAACACTTGCGCTACAAAGGTGTCGCCTGTGTGAGGGCGGCGTCTGGGGTGTTCATGCTTCGCAAAATTAGGTGTTCACAGTTGCAAAAATACGCAGCTACAAGCAAAGCGTCCCATTTAGGGCCCTTTTATCACAGCCCGATTGGTTTGTAGTGCCGGAGTTAGCGAGTCGCTTGAATAGGGATTGTTTGAACTGGCGGAGGCTATAGCTCGATGATCGATAGAGTATTGGTTACCGGGGGCGCGGGTTTCGTGGGCAGTAACCTGGTCAGGTTGTTGCTCGAACGAGGCTATGCGGTACGTGTACTGGACAACTTTGCGCGAGGCCGGCAGGCCTACCTACAGGGATTGGACGTTGAGATAGTAGAGGCGGACATACGTCAGGCCGAGGCTATTGGCGGGGCCTTCGCAGGAGTCGATCGGGCCGTGCACCTGGCGGCCTTGGGTTCCGTGGTTGAGTCGATCGAGGACCCTGTCACCAATTTCGAATCCAATGTGCTTGGCACTTTCAACGTGCTCAGGGCTGCCACAGAGGCCGGCGTCGAAAGGCTGGTTTTCTCATCCACTGGTGGCGCTTTGATCGGCAATGCCACGCCACCGGTTAACGAGAACTCATTGCCCAGGCCGATATCGCCCTATGGCGCGGGTAAGCTCTGTTGCGAGGCCTACTGTCACGCCTTTGCCCACGCTTATGGACTGCCGATCGTGGCTACGCGTTTCGCCAACGTCTATGGTGCGTATTCAGACCACAAACAGGGTGTCATAAACCAGTTCTTTCGCCGCATACAGGCGGAGCAGCCCATGGTTATCTACGGTGACGGCAGCGCAACCCGGGACTATATTCATGTGGACGATATCTGCCGGGGCCTGCTGTCGGCGCTCACGCTGGATTTGTCCACACCGGAGGTTATTCACTTGGCCAGTGGAGAGGAGACGTCCCTGGCAACCCTGGCGGGCTACTTTAAGGAGATTAGTGGACAGCCGGATCACCCCATAGAATTTGCTGACCGGCGGCCCGGAGAGGTCGAGCGAAACTTTGCTACGTATGATCGCGCACGCGAAGTGCTTGGATTCCACCCCGAAATCAGTTTGCGGGAGGGCTTGGCTATGACATGGGATTGGTTTTGCCAACGCAACTTTGACGAATGAGGGTTGGCCCCATGCAGGCGGAGATTTTCCCCGGGCTGGAATCTGATTCCCGACGAGCCACTAAACCGTCAACCAAAAGCGTTTTGATCGTGTGTCAGGATATTCTGGGGCCGGTTAGAAATGGAGGAGTCGGGACGGCTTTCTACTATCTCGCCACGGAGCTGGCCAGGGTGGGGCATAGGGTAGAGATTCTGTTCAGCCTCGGCTCTTATTCGGCAGACCATAGCTTTGCCCATTGGGTGGCTTGGTATGGGGAGAGAGGGATCAAGTTGACTCCGTGTCCCATGCCTGGGATCAAACCGGTTTCCAGCCTGATGGGCGAGGCCTGTGAGCTACAGTATGGCGTCTACGAACATCTCAAGCGGCACGCAGATGAGTACGACCTGGTCCACGGGTCGGAGTGGGGCGCCGATCTCTACTACTGCCTGCTGGCAAAGAAGCTCGGCCTTCACTTCTCGAACCTGCACTTCGTCCTCAAGGCCTCCAGCCCACTGCTGTGGAGCAGGATCGGAAACAGCCAGCCGGCGTCGCATATAGCGGATCTACCGAGAATCTATATGGAGAGACGGTGCATCGAGTTGGCGGATACCGTAGTCAGTGGCAGTCAATATATGTTGAACTGGATGCGGGAGAACGGCTATGAGCTGCCCGCCGGTCGCTGTTTCGCGCAACCCAATGTGTTTCCTGACACTGTCGTAGAATCCCGCCCACCAGCACTCGCGGACTCCTTTGATGAGATCGTTTTCTTTGGTCGGCTGGAGCCGCGCAAAGGGCTGCTGGTTTATCTCGACGCGCTTGCCATGTTGCTGTCAAACAGTTCCGGCGCGTACCTGTCGCAGATCCGCTTCACCTTTCTCGGTAAAAAGCGCAGTGATTTTGATGCAAGCGCAGCCATCCGCAGTGTACTCGGGCCATTTGGAGTTGCGTACCGGATAGTAGATGGCCTGGGCCAACCGGAGGCTCTGGCTTATCTGGTGGGCCGACCGGGCTGCCTGGTGGTAATGCCATCGCTCATCGATAACAGCCCCTTTGGTGTCTATGAAATGCTGGCCTGCGAAAAGCCGTTTATCACCAGCAATCGCGGTGGCGCCAGGGAATTGATCCAGCCACAGGAGCATGAGCGAACCCTGTGTGATCCCACGCCGCCGGCACTGTCGATGTGCATCGCGAAGCAGCTCGCCGGGAAGCCGCAAACGACGCTTGCGGTGGGTAAGTTTTCAGAGTCTTTAGCCGATTGGAAAAGATGGCATGAAACAAGCTGTTTAGCGTCGCATACAGATGTTCTCACCGGTGAGGATCCATTGGTCAGCATCTGTCTTGTGACCTGTAACCGGCCGGCAGAGTTGGCCCAGGCTATCGATTCGGTAGCGCGGGTAGAGTACACGAATATCGAACTGATTATTGTGGACGATGCCTCGGATTTAGAGCCAGCCAGGGAGTTCATCGATACACTAAAGCAGCGGCAGTTTGATTTTCCGTACCGGCTTATACGGCAGGAAAAGGGTTATTTAGGTAAGGCGAGAAATAGAGCCGCCAGAGAGGCGGCGGGTGAGTATCTCCTGATGCTGGATGATGACAATCTGTTGCAGCCCCAGGCCCTGCGGTGTTTTGTCGATGTGGCCAGGCGCACCGACGCGGATATTCTAACTTGTTTCAGCGACATGTTTCTCGATGTGAGCGGTAGTCAGCCCCCTGCTTCTTCTGGTCGTATCCTGTTTGTTGGAGCCGATCTGTCTACGGGTTACTTCCGCAATCCCTTTGGCGATTCGAACTGCATGATCAAGCGGACAAGCTATGTCGAGATCGGGGGCTTCAGCGAAGAGTATAAGGTCGGCCTGGACGACCAGGAGTTTTTTGCCCGCGCCGTGCTGCGAGGATTTCAGCTGGAGCTTATCCCGGAGTCGCTCTACTGGTACCGGGTGGGTGCAAATCGTATGCGCAGCAAGCACTACGCGAGCTTCGCCGGTAGACAGCGGGTTACCGAAACCTATATCCGAGAATTGAGTTTAAACGCAGGGATAGACAACCTGCTGCGCTATGCCCAGGGGCAGGCTGCCGATGAAGTCAGTGTGAAACGGCTGCTCGCCAGGCGGCTCCTTCGCTATAACAGAGTCCGCCGATTCATGTACCGCTTTCCCCGCCTACTTGAAATGCTCAAGCCCTTGCTGAGAAAGCTGCTATGAATTATTTCGAGAATCCCTCAAGAGTCAGTGACTGAGGTCGTCCCGATGAGTAGGTCCTATGCCTTCACCTGATTTCTTTTACCAGCGCGATAGAATCGATCTGGCGGGACAGGCGCGCAGCGATCTTGCCTTTCCGGGATTGGGCCAGGCTGCATGTGCCGCTCTTCCTTTCAGGCCACTGAACATCTGCATCATCACCCAAGATTTCGTGGGGCCGGTTCTCAACGGTGGCATCGGTACCGCTTATATGTACGCGGCCCGAGCGCTCAGCGAAGCGGGACACAAGGTCACGGTGTTTTACTGCAGTAAGAGCTGTGTCAATGAGACGCTAGAATACTGGCGCGACTTCTACGCAAAACGGCATATAGAATTTATACCGGCGGACGATATCGATGTCGTTCTCGCCAGGGGACCGATGACCAGCGTGATGCGCCTGCCCTACATGGCGCTGGACTGGTTGAAAACGCGCGAGATGGAATTCGATATTGTTCACGTGTCCGAGTGGAGCGCGACAGGATATCTTTGTCTTCAGGCGAAGTGCTCGGGGCTGCATTTTCAGAAAACACGGTTCGTGGTCAAGTGCTCCAGCCCTTTGCTCTGGAACCGTATGGGCAATGCGGAGACGATAGCGGATGTGAGGTCCCTGTCGACGATGTTCATGGAGCGTCGGTGCGTGGAGATGGCGGACTATGTGATCTGCGGCAGTCGATATCTGCTGAATTGGATGGTGGATCAGGGCTACGCGTTACCCCATGGCAGAACCTATGTGCAGCCGAACGTGTTTCCGGTTGGAGACATCCATATCCGGGAAGGGGAAAGCAGAATCGTCGAGGTCGAAGAGCTGGTTTTCTTCGGTCGTCTTGAGTCTCGAAAGGGTATCCATTTCTTTGTCGACGCCCTGGTCAATCTCAAAGCTGACGGCTTTTTTGATGGGCGCCAAGTGCCCAGGGTGACGCTACTGGGCAAGGTCCGCAAGACTTTCAAACTGGCGCCGCTGATCGAGCGTTTGCAGGCCTCCTTGGGTATAGAGGTGACGGTGTACCAGGATAAGAGCCAGCCCGCGGCATTGGATTATTTGAAAGCAGAGAGGGGCCGGGTCGCGGTAATGCCTTCCCTGATGGATAACAGCCCTTTCGGCGTCTACGAATGCCTGGCCAAAGCCATCCCTTTTGTCACCAGTTCCGCCGGCGGTGGCAGGGAGTTGATCGCCGAGGCGGATTGGCCTGATGTGGTATTTGAAGCGAGTCCGAATGGTCTGGCGTGTTGCCTGCGCTCTATATTGGAAAACGGCTGTCCACTGGCCACCGCATCCTTCGATTTTGAAAAGAGCCTGTCTGAGTGGTTGCAGTGGCATTTGTGGGCGGCGGATCAGCCGGCGAGCGAAAGGCGCGCTGGGCCCGATGGCAATTTAAAAAAACCGTTGGTCAGTGTTTGCATTGCCCACCACAACCGTGGAGCACTCCTACGCAATGCACTTGAATCCGTGCTGAAACAGACCTACCGCAATCTCGAAATTGTCATTGTGGATGATGGCAGTACAGACGGTCAGTCCATAAAAGTTCTGGCGGACATCGAGAAGTCTGCTTACTCTTTCCCTGTGAGCGTGGTTCGGCAGGACAATCGCTATCTGGGTGCGGTGAGAAATTCGGGGATTGCCCAGGCGAAGGGCGATTACATACTTTTCATGGACGACGACAATGAGGCGAAGCCGGAAGAAGTCGCCACCTTTGTTAAGGTGGCCGGCCATACCGAAGCGGATGTTCTCACCTGCTGCTCCGACACATTCGTCGGGTTTCGGCCAGATACTGAGCCCGACAAGAGTAGGCGGATCATCTACCAGGGGGAAAATCTGGCGATGGCGCTGATGCTCAATCCATTCGGTGACAGCAACTGCTTTGTGCGCCGGGAGGCCGTTAAAAGGATAGGCGGCTTTTCTGAGTATTATAAGGTCGGGATGGACGATCTGGAGTTTTTTGTCCGGGCGTATCTTTCCGGGCTGAAGATTTTCATGGTTCCAGAAGCGCTTTATTGGTATCGAATAAACCAGACCAGGATGCGCCAGAGCCAGTACAGTCGCTACGCCGGCCGCGTCCGGGTTCTGGAGCCTCTTACTCAGGGCATGCAGCCTGAGATAGCTAATCTGCTGCGCTACGCGTCGGGGATGTGTCATGAGCACGGCCAGACCACGGGTAGTGCCGCGAATCCAAAGGGCCGGATCAAGGAGGCCGGGCGCCGGGTGGTAGGGCATTCTGCCGGGCTTGAAAAGCTTGCGCGGCGCGTTTATCACCGCCTTTTTAATCCCCAGCGCTGACTCGAGAGCAGGAGGTTGCGAAATCGCATGAGTGACAAGAAATCTGGCGGTAGTCTGCGCTCAGATGTTATGTCTGGCTACAGGGAGGCACACCTCGCGCCCCCCGTGGGTAGTCTGGACAGGGAGCACCCCATCTACGATGAGGCAACCTTTCAGTCCAGTACGAAGGTGGTTGAAGGGGTTTTGCCCAGAGTACACGACGCGGACTTTGGTGAGTTTTCTGACCTGAGTGGGTATCTTCTTCCGGAGTCGCAGCATCGCCCCCTGCGCGTTTGTATTGCGACGGAAGATATCGCCGGCCCGGTTCGCAATGGCGGCATTGGCACAACCTACACGCATCTGGCCCACATGTTGGCTAAAGCCGGACATGCCGTCACGATTCTTTATCTTAGAGGTAACCACTCGGAGATCGAGTCCATCGAACATTGGATCGATCACTATGCCACCAGGAACGTAGAATTTGTACCGGTGCCGGACCCGGAACTGCCGCTGGAGTGCGACTCACCGCGCTGGATCTTGCCCATGATCGCCATGTACCAGTATCTCGCTGGACGGCAGTTCGATCTGGTCCATGTTTCGGAATGGCGCGGATCGGCGTATTACTGTCTGCTCGCCAAACGGCAGGGTATCGCATTTCAGGACACTGTCTTTTGTGTCAAATCCTCCTCGCCCTGGCTGTGGAACCGCGATTACCTCTCGATACCGCTGGAGGCGGATGACGAACTGGTCAAATGCTACGCCGAGAAGCGCTCCGTCGAATTGGCGGACATCGTAGTGGGTGGAAGTGCCCACCTGCTCCGATGGATGCAGGTGCAGGGCTATCGATTGCCGCATGAAAGGACACACGTCCAGCCCAATGTGTTGGCCCTGGAGCCGATTGAAATGGACGGTGAATCTGCGCGCGCCGTCGGTGTTGTGCAGGCGATTGATGAGCTGGTGTTCTTTGGTCGCCTCGAATGGCGCAAAGGCCTGCAAATTTTCTGTGACGCCGTGTCCCGCATGGTTAGGGCGGGGATCACACCGAAAAAGGTCGCTTTTTTGGGTAAACCCGGTTTGCGTATTGCCACCCATGCGCATTTGAGCCCCGAGGAGTACATCTGCGAGCAGGCAGAGCGGTGGCCTTTTCCCATCGAGATACACACCGATTTTCAACACTCCACCGCTATTCGCTATCTGAGCGTGCCCGGGCGTATGGCGGTGATGCCATCGCTAATTGAAAACAGTTCCCTGGCGGTCTACGAGGCACTGGTTTACCGCTTTCCCTTTCTGGCCAGTGACGTCGGGGGCACTCGGGAGCTGGTAAGTGAGGACTATTGGGAAAAAGTGCTGTTCAAGCCCTTGCCGCAGGCTTTGTGGCCGCGGCTTGCAGCAGTACTCAAGAAGGGCGGTGTGGTAGCCGCGCCGGCCTTCGACAACGAGCGGAACCTGTTCATGTGGGGGGCTTTTCACGGTAGCCTTGGCGGCATGATAGAGCGCGATGAGCACCGCAAGTACTTCCCTGTGCCATCGTCGCCGCAGGCGGAGGTTGCTGGAGTCTCGGTATGTATGGTGCATCGGGACGAGCCAGAGCGCCTGGAATTCGTTCTTCACCGCTTTGAGCAGCAGTCACATGAGCACTGCGAGCTGATAGTGATCGACGACGACAGTGAGCTTGCCGAGGCTCGGCAGAAGTTCGCCAGCCTGGAGTCAAAATACGAATCCAAAGGCTGGAAATTTCTGCGCAACAGCGACCGACTGGGCTATGCCGCCTCACAAAACAGGGCTGCGGCAGCGGCGGAGGGGCATTGGCTATTGTTCACCGACTTAGATAACGCGCCCCGGCCGGATGCCCTTGAGATCTTCGAACGGACTGCCCGGTGTACAGGGATGGATGCCATGTTTTCGTTCCATGAAGTACTGCCATCGGAGCATACCGTAGCGGGTGAAGTGCAGCGGCAGGGCAGCGTGCTACACGTACCGTTGGGAGCGGACGACGCCTGCAGCTTCTACGGCAACATGACAGTGGAATCAGACCTATTCCTGAAGCGCGACGCCTTCCTGCGGCTGGGCGGATTCAATGACATCTACCGGGTGGGTGGCGAGCGCACCGAGATCTTAATTCAGGCTCGACTGAAGGGTTATCAAGTCGACTTAATACCCCGTGCTCTAACTCGGCGGAGACACCCGGAGGATTGCACCAGCGAGCGTGAGAATGCCAAGGGAGCCGATGCGTTGCGCCTGGTCCGACTGTACAGCGGTATGGCTCCGCTGGCGCACCAGAATATCCTCTGGTCCGCCAGAGGTTTCTACGGCCGCATGAGGCATTTTCGAGGTCGATTCAAGGAAGCGCGGGAAAAGTCGGCTGAACAGCGGGACCGGATAAAGCGCCTGTGGAGCAAGCGCAAAGAGCTGGAAGATAAGATTGCCCAGCTGCGTCAAGCGGCACAAACCAGCAGCGCTGCGGACAAGGTACGCCGAGCGGAGCTAAAAGAGATGAGCCGCAGAAACGCTGAGCTGACGCGGCCACTGAAGAGCAGTGACCATGCGACCAAAAAACAGTCCGCTGAGTTAGGTGAGCTAAGGCTGACAGCGGCGAATCTTGAGGAAGAGATGATTCACTTGCGCAAGCGGTTGCGGGAACTGCGGGCAGCCAATCAGAGGGTAAGGAAGACCAGGGACCGCTACGAAATCGAGCTGGCCAATCTGCGACAGAGTACCATCTGGAGGTTAACGAAACCCCTGCGGCGATTTGTGGACCGCATTCGGCGATAGAGGCCAGACGGCCATCCAGACAAGCCGAAAGTCTTGTATCTCTCGCCGTCGGCTGGGGCAGGCTAAGCCTCGGCCAGATCCCTCTCAGTGCCGGAGAGCCGGGCGTTGAGCTGCTCGATCTTTTCGGCATCGACAGCTACTGACACCTTCTTTTCTTGCTGCAGAATGGCGGCAGCGCGCTCGCTGTTCCAGTAAGATACACACTGTATTTTCCGTCGATCGCAGCGTTGGGCATATCGCTGCGCGATATCGACTACTTCGCCGAGTAGGCCCTGTTCTAATCGGGTGGGTTTCAGTCCCATCTCAAGTAGGCAGGCGTTCTCAACATGCAACTCATTTTCCTCTGCCTCGTGACGTGGGTTGGACAGAAAATCCACGCTGCCGTCGGCAATTTCCGCAACCATGCTGGCGAGATCGCGAACTTTGTGTGTCTCCGTCATCTGGTTCATGATCTTGACGCGCTCCCCACAGGCGGGCGGGTTGAGCACGGCGAGTTCTATGCAGCGCACAGTATCGCGTATGTGAATGAAGGCACGGGTCTGGCCGCCTGTTCCATGCACGGTCAGCGGGTAGCCTATGGCGGCCTGCATGAGAAAGCGGTTGAGAACCGTGCCGTAGTCACCGTCGTAGTCGAAACGATTGATCAGGCGCTCGTCCAGGCTGGTTTCTTCTGTGGCAGTCCCCCAGACTATCCCCTGATGCAAGTCCGTGATCCTCACCTTGTCGTTCTTGTTATAGTAGGCGAAAAAGAGCTGGTCCTGAGATTTGGTTAGGTGGTAGACACTGCCCGGATTAGAGGGGTAGAGGATCTCCTGGTCGCTGACAGTGCCATCGGGCAATTCAGTCTTGATAGGCAGATATCCTTCTGGAATTTTCATACCAGCGGTACCGTAGCCGTACACGCCCATCGTGCCCAGGTGTACGATGTGGGTGTCCAGCCCCAGTTCCACGATTGCGCAGAGCATGTTGTGGGTGGCGTTCAGGTTATTACTGACGGTATAGATCTTTTCTCTCGTGCCTTTCATGGAGTAAGGAGCGGCGCGCTGCTCTGCAAAGTGAACGATGGCGTCGGGATGCTTTAGCTCGATCAGTTCTTTCAGCGCAGGGTAGTCAGCCGCGATATCCAACAAGGCGAAATCGATGGTTTTGCCCGTAATCTCCTGCCAGGCCTCGACTCTCTCACCGATCGATCGAATTGGGGTCAGCGATTCGACTTCCAGCTCGACATCGATCTTTCGCCTGGAGAGGTTGTCAACAATGGTGACATTGTGACCTTGCTGGGATAAATACAGAGAGGTGGGCCAGCCACAGAACCCGTCGCCGCCGAGAATGAGAATATTCAATTCTGGGGTCTCCTCAGGTAAATTTGAGTAACGTCCTAAACGCTACATAACTGACATTCATTGAAGAGTGTAGATTCGGGGTATAGGAAGCATAAACCACCTATTTAGCCTTAAGCCGACCTAATCACTATCGAACTTAAGCCTGCGCTACAAGGGTGTACGATTTCACCCCAAAAAATAAGAGTTTTAACGGAGCAGGAGGCTTCTAGATTTCGCAGATCAGAGAGAATAGCCGACACTTTCCATCTCCTTATGTTTAGGGCCATGTAGGGTGTGCAGTCACTAACCCATAAAGGTTGCTTAGCTTGGGTGGTAATTAGGTAAGCCGAAGTATTCTACCCGAAATCCCTGCGATTGTTTACCATTCAAATCCCAAGTTTTAAGCTGTGGACATTTGAAATCGATCACTTTTGGCTCTTTTTGATCGAAAAGTCCTGCGGATAGTTCTCTTGGCGCAAGTCGCTCCACGGTCCGTTGTCAGGCCCGCTGTAAACTGTGAAAGTTGGCAGTGGTTGGCTTTACGTCGTCAATCGAATAGACCAGTCTGCGGTGAATCGAACAGTTTTTCCTGAGGCGGTGCCCGTTCTGGCAGCAGTGTGTGGCGAGGTGTGTCGGGATTGGCGGCTTTCTGCGTAAGATGTTTGAGGATGTGCCCAATCACTGCCGGATCCTCAATACTGGCAACCACCTTGACGTGACGGGGTACTAGGGACACCCCCGCCGCAAATAACACTTCGCCCTGAAACCCAGGCCTGGCAAGGCTTTCAGGAGTGCTTTACTTTCTGACCTTCCTCTGAATTGGCTGATTTTCAGCCGATTAGGCTAAGATCGGACGTTTTGGATTCCCGAATGAGCCTGAAAAGCAAGCGCCGCGCCATCCTCCTGGATTCTGAGAGTCAAGATCTATATGGTGCACCGAAGCTCACCCACGAACAGAAGCGGTACTACTTCTCCCTGAATGATCCCGAATTCGATGCCCTTCGCTCAATCCGTGACCGCTACAACAGGGTCTACTTTGTCCTGTTGCTGGGCTACTTCAAGGTCAAGCCCGTTGTCCTGAACATCCGCTATAGCGATGTGCGGGAGGACCTGCAGTTCATTGCAGGCGAGTTCTTCCCCGGCATGAAACTCGGGCGCAAGAACTTGTCACCCATGCAAAAGTGCGAATCTACCGGCGCATATTTCAGCTATTAGACTACCAATCGTTTGATGATGACAGCGAAGCGGCTTAAAGCGGGACTGTCTGGTATTGTCAGGACACCCCAGCCAGTGTGAATAGCAAGGTCACAGGAATGAGCAATTTGCCCCCTTCGTAATGCGCCTTCGTTTGCTGGGCAATACCCAGCGCATTGGCAAACTGTGTCTGAGTCATGTTCTGGGCTTTACGAAATTGCGCTTTCCCCTTTCCCATAGCAATTGGCGTAAGAGAGCTTCTGGAAAGACTTCACCCACCACTAGCAGGCTGTTGAAATTCGAAGAATTTCGACGCCTGGTTCCGGAATATGGATGTTCCGGCACAATCGGCGACACCTAACTCGTTGATTTTGCGAGAAAAGTGAAAATCACATTTTTCGCTTTTCGTGTGTTGCAAAAGGCAGGATGCCTTTTTCAGCAACCTGCTAGGGCAGCATTGTCCGTCATCCGCCGGGCGAATAGCTGGGTTTCAAGCCTCAATATACAGCCACATACCGGGGGGTCTCGCGCATACGAAAGGATATGTTGTGATAAAGGTTGACTAAAACTTTTGAGTGATATTATTATGATATCATAAGCATGTCAAATTATAGGATTTCCAATGATCACAGAGAAAAAAGCGTTTACGGTCAACGGTTACGGCATGGTCGCGGTTTTGCTGTTGTTGCAGCTGGTTTCCGCGGGCATGGTGGTGAGGGGGGTGGTGATGGTAGATTCCGCCGCCATTGTGGGCTGGATCCTTGCATCTTTGGTTGTCGCCTTCTGCTGGCACGGGTTGTTTCTGGTGGCTCCCAACCAGGGCAAGGTGCTGCAACTGTTCGGTAAGTATGTGGGCACCGAGCATGTTACCGGGCTGCGTTGGACTAACCCTTTGATTTTTACGCGCATACCCATCTCGTTGCGGGTGAGAAACTTTGAAAGTGGCAAACTCAAGGTCAACGACGCCAACGGAAACCCCATCGAAATTGCGGCGGTGGTGGTGTGGAAGGTAGTGGACTCCGCCGAGGCTTACTTTGAGGTAGACGATTACGAGAGCTTCGTTACCATCCAGAGCGAGGCAGCGCTACGCAACGTGGCCAACGAATACCCCTACGACAATCATAGCGATGAGGTTCTGTCCCTGCGCGGCGACCCAGCCGGTATCGCCGGAAAAATTCGAGAGCAGGTGCAGGAGCGCCTGGGCAAGGCGGGCATAGAGGTGATAGAAACGCGCATCAGTCACCTCGCCTATGCGCCGGAAATCGCCCAGGCCATGTTGCGTAAACAGCAGGCTAGTGCTGTGCTGGCGGCTCGCCGGTTGATCGTGCGCGGCGCGGTGGAAATGGTGACCGATGCGATCAGGTCCCTAGCAGAATCCCAGGAGCTTGAACTGGACGAAGAACGCAAGGCCAATATGGTCAGTAACCTGCTGGTCGTCATTTGCGGCGAGCAGCAGGCACAGCCTGTTATCAACAGTGGCAGTCTCTATTAAGCCATGGCGAAGAAAAAAGCCTTTCCACTGAGAATCAACGAGCAGGTGTTGGCGGCCATGCAGCGTTGGGCTGACGATGATTTGCGTAGCGTAAACGCTCAGATAGAGTATGTGCTGCGCGATGCACTGGTGAATTCCGGTCGTGTCAAGTTGGTGCAGAAGGTGGTGACAGAGATTGAGGAAAAGGATGGAGATTCCGTAGACAACTAGCAGGCCGTTGATTTTGTCGCCCGGGAACATTGGGCTAGATACAATACGAAAAATATAACTCATAGAGGATTTCAGTTCAGTGCGCCGTATGGAGGTTTTTCAGGAGTCTCTTTTAACAACAGTGCAGTTGGAATCGTCTGTTCCAGCAGATCACCCACTGAGGCCGATCAAAGCGCTCTTGAATGAGGCGATGAAGAACTTCAATTGGCTCTTCAGCAGCATATACTGTGAAACCGACAGGGAGTCCAACCCTCCGAAACTCCAATAGGGAATTAAGAAAGGAGAGCACAATGAGGCTTTCTGATTTAACATTGACTCTTAAGGTTTATTGACGCAAAATAATTTCGCTTATTCAAGATTAATCTTTAACACTTAAAAGCTTAAAGTCACACAATGATCAATGCTATCAATAAATTATTTAGGCCGAATCATTCCTCGACTATAACATCAAACACGGCCTTCTTTATCGATCTGGTCGGCTATCTGGCTGTTATGTTTTTAATTCGGGAAGTCTATTTTTCTGAGTTTAATTTTATTGCTAATGGGCTATTTTGGTCATTCACGACGCTAGTGTTCGCGTCTTGGCGCATGAGAGTTAGGCAAATAAGCTGGAAGGATTTAGGATTATGCATACCTGACGACTTAATGAAAGCATTTATAGCAACTGTTGCCACACTAGCCTTGACTATCTTGCTGATTATCTTATTTGAGATATTTAAAGATGTAATTGAAACTCCACTATCGGTTGATAAATCTGACGAGCAAGCTGCTTCCAAGTTTGGAGAGTTAAAGGATAACTGGTGGTTTTTTCTATCTTTGATTCCTTTTATTTGGCTCCAGTCTTGTTTGGAAGAAATTCTTGACAGGGGATTTTTGTTAACCTGGATTGAGAAAACACTATCCAGTACCATTTTCGCAATGGTGATAGCTGTTGTATTACAAGCGCTGATTTTTGGTTTTCGACACTCTTATGATATTTCAGAAAGGTCAATAACCGTAGCGCTTATTGGACTTGCTATGGGAATTTGTTACGTTGCGTTTGGACGCAATTTGTGGCCATTAATAATCGCTCACTGCGTTTTGAATACTATATCGATGATTGAAAGGGTTTAGCTTGAATAGGTTTTACTAACTAAAGAAAAAATTCCAAGGGACTTCTCAAAATAGTCGTTATCCATCGCTAGTTCATAATCCATAACGTTTCAAGTGTCTGCAGAAAAACCATGGAAAATAATAGGTACTTTATACCTCCAAAACACAAAAGGGCCAATAAACTACCATATGCGGGCCAAAATGTAAGGCGGTGTTGGGGGCGAGCTAGAAACCTGCCTTTACCCGATTGGGGTAACTTACGGTCACTGTACTTCTATAGAAGCACATAATTCATTCATGTTTTTAGATTGCATATTGTCCTGAAGAAAAGGGTTCTGAGTGGCAATCTTTTCTCTCGCTACATCGTCTTTAGCTGAGATCACTTGTTGTATCCAGTCTCTATAAGATGAAACCCTGGTGTATACTTCAGTGACTCCATATTCGCCAACCTCATAAAACCATGAGTCGGTACGTGAACTGATACCGAGTAATATATATTTGTCTCCCTCCCTAATATAGGCTGGCCCACCACTATCGCCGTTTCCAGAAACTCCTTCCAGCACTTCTCCTTTTGAGCCTTTTTCAAAACTAAAAACGATATCTGTATCAGTTACTCTAATTATTTTATTTTGGGCTTTTCTCAATCTGCCGTTATTTTCCTTATAGCTTATTGTCTGTCCCTTTTGACCAGTTCCTGTCCCGCCTACACCGATAAACCAGGCTACTTTTCCCTTTTCAAATTTAGCATCATATAATTCGGCTGGTTTAATATGTGTGACAGGAGAGCTAAGCTTAATTAAGGCTATGTCATTCTCTCCTCCCAGCTGATATTTAGGGTGAGAATATCGATTTGAAATAGATACTATTTTATTCCCGACGTTGATTTTCTGTCCGGGATTCATGCAAAATACAGCATGAGCTGCAGTGACAACCCATTCAGGATCAACAAGGGTTCCATGAACGCCAATGCTGTACAAGGTTGCTAATGGAGGAAAGTCGGAAGGGACTGCGTAATAACTTTCGTCAGAAACATCATGCCGAATGACAATTGCATCAGCTGCCGATGTAGTAAGACTCACAGTTAAAATCAAGAATTGAGTAATTTTCACATGAAACTCCTTTTTCTAGGGCCTGTTAACACTAATTAGCCGGTCAGCGATCAATGAAAAGTTGATGAAGAACTTAAAAACGACATCCAACTTATCAAATCGACTAAATATTCTTCGGAAACCTTTCAAGCGGCGAAACAGACGCTCTACTTCATTTCGCTTTTTATACATCTCTTTGTCGTACTCCCAAGATGTCAGTCGATTGACCTTCGGAGGTACGACAGGCGTCATACCTAAATCCAAAACGAGTTGTCGAGTATCATTGCCTTCGTAGGCCCTATCCATGATGACGCTGGCACCTTCCCAACCGCAGTTTTCTAGCCTCTTCAGCAAGTTACGGCCCTCTGGCGCATCGCCAGATTGACCGGGGGGCAAGGAAAAGGTCAGCGCAGTGCGGTCATCTGCCGCTACCATGTGAATCTTAGTTGACCATCCACCTCTTGATTTTCCAATGGCTTGAGGGCCGTTTTTTTTAATGCGCCTGTGCCGTCTGGATGGACTTGAATGATCGTACTGTCCAGAGAAACTTCATCCACTTGAATGTTGATCACATCGGCATCTTGAAGGACACCAAAGACATGATCCAATACACCATTTTTAGCCCAGCGATTTACACGGGTGTAGATGCTGTGCCAATTACCAAAGTGCTCAGGCAGCCCTCGCCACTTACAACCATGCTCAGCCACGTACAAAACAGCGTTTATGACCTGGATATTCGGTATTTTGACGTTACCCCGCTGTAAAGGCAGCAGGTGTTCGATAATTTTGAACTGCGATTTTGTGATTTCCATAAACGCACATTTTATCAAAATTAATGTTAACAGGCCCTGGTAAGATCGCTTACGAATTGGGCGTATCGCTGGTACGAAGCCCCGAATTATAGAGCCATGGCTGACATCCACAAAAATTCCCCCCTAACTTATTGATTTAATTATAGGTAGAATGTGTTCAAGAACGAGAGGTTGAACCAGGCGACTTGAGCCGATGGCTCACTATCTTTGGTTACTATTTGAACGAATAGTCTATAACCTATCGCAATTAAAGGCTTTTCTGCGGAGCTTGGAAGCCCCATCCCAGAAATAATGGCTAAATGGATAGTGAGCCACTGGCTCTTTAATAAACTGTTATCTTTCTCTACAGAATACTGACTTAGGTTTTAGCTTGATGAAAAAAATATTATTAACGACTGCTCTAAGCTTTGCTTGCATAACAGCACCAGTTTTGTCTGCATCTAACTCAAATCTCATGACCAATGAAGCGATTGGCCATAAGGCTTCAATCAATTTTCCGAATAATGGTGCTGAGTATTGGGCAGTGAGAACCAAAGCCGTAGACTACGCAAAAAACAATGAGTGGGATAAAGCCATCCCATTGCTAGAGCAACTGACGATGCAGTATCAGGACGATGGAGATACTTGGTTTTTATTAGGTCATGGGTACTTGCAAGCTGAGCAATATCAAAAGGCGATACCAGCATTAGAGAAAACGCTTAAGATTGGCACAATAATATCAGGGATAAAGTCAGCATCATCTCCATCAAACGACATAATGATCAAAATTGCTCAATCCCATTCCGCTATCGGAAATAAGGCTGAAGCACTAGCCTGGATTCAAAAATCACTTGAATTTAGGTGGGACGACAGAAAGTCTCTTATTAACAACGCCAAATTTGAGAAAATTTCTGGTGATGTACACTTTCAGAAGCTTTCAGGTGAGTTCCTCGCTCCGGATTTATCAAGAAACGATGCCTGGGCTAATGATTTACAATTTTTATTAAGTGAAATAAAACGTCTTCACGTTGATCCATATCATAGTGTTTCTGCCGAGGAGCTTGAATTAAAAGTAAAATTAATCGTCGAAAAAATCCCGAAATTAAGCGATGAGCAAATCGTATTTCAATTTATGGAGCTGCTAGCTAGTGTAGGTAATGGACATAACTTTATTGTGCCGACCAACTCCTTGAAAGGCGCTTTTACTCGCCTACCGGTACAGTTCTATTGGTTTAACGATGGTATTTACATTGTTAGAGCTAGCGATCGCTATAGGCATTTAATTGGCCGAAAAATCATTTCAGTGGAGAATATTCCTGTTGAGCAGGTAATGGAGCGAATTGAGAAGGTTAATGCCAGAGATAATGAAATGCAACAATATTGGCTAGGACCTTACTATCTAGCTATCCCGGAAGTCCTCAAGGGGTTAAATGTAGTGAGCGACACCAAAAGTATTGCTCTTGCTTTAGTTGATGAGAACGGCAAAGAGGAAAAAGTAATGTTTTCGGGAGAGCCATTTAGCTTTGGCGGTTTTCCGAGATTGCCGGAGCTTGAAAATGCTGATAATCCAGAATATCTGACAAGGATTAGTGAAAATTACTGGTATTTTGAAAACAGAGAAGCTAATTATTTTTACATACAGTTAAATGCTGTTGCCCAGAGCAAATCACAATCGCTTTCTGAGTTTAGTGGCGAAGTTCGTCAAAATATCAAGAAAAGTAATATAAAAAATGTAATTCTGGATTTGCGACATAATAGTGGAGGAAATGGATCTATTATTCCTCCTCTCACAAGAGCTTTAATTCACTTTGTAGAGCAAGATACAGATAACAAGTTGTTCGTTATAGTTGGTCGCAATACATTTTCAGCCGCACATTTATTACTGGCAGATATCAACCGGCTGACAGATGCGATCATAGTCGGCGAACCCAGTGGGAGCAGGCCGAACCATCTTGGTGAAGCCGGTTGGTTTAAGCTTCCATACAGTGGTGTTTGGGGAATAATATCTTCTCAGTATCATCAAGCTTCGAAGGCTGAAGATCATCGTATATGGATTGCTCCGCATTTGCCTGTATCTCTGTCATCCGTGAGCTACTTTTCGGGTGAAGATCCTGCCATGAAGCAGATAATTGAAGTCATTAAAAAGCAATAATTATGCTTAAAAGATAGCAAAGCGTTGCACCGGACAAGCCGGTGGACATGGCGTTATACGAGATGAGTGCAAAATGAGTTACGAAAACAAGAAAAACATAGCCTTAAGAGGCGAATCAAAAAGCTTATATGTGGTTTTCTAATCACTCGTGCTTGGCTCTAGGTTTCTAATTAGTGAGGTGGTTTTTCCAAAGAACTGGATTTTTTCTGTTGCAGTCACAGTTCTTTGTATCGCTTGGCTATTGGCGCAATCATTCACTAGGGCTATAGAGTGTGAATCTTGTAAGTATGAGCTTAGGGCAGTGTTAATGCAGTTAGGTAAAAGCTCAATTCAAGGCTTTTGCCTAAAGTGTTGCATTGAAATATTAACCCGGCACGCTTATAGTTTTGTATAATGGCAGCATGAATAAAATAGATGCTCGAAAAATACCGGCTTCCGCCCAAGAAGAAAAGCGCCGCACAGCTATCAAGCTTTGGAAAAATGGAATGCGTGTCATCGAAGTAGCAGACACGCTGGACGTATCGGATAAGGCGGTTCGTAACTGGATCAGG